>WBOU01000006.1:257806-432616 GCA_009268125.1 Chloroflexia bacterium SDU3-3
CACGCAGGATCGTTCCACCACCACGCAGGATCGTTCCACCACCACGCAGGATCGTTCCACCACCACGCAGGATCGTTCCACCACCACGCAGGATCGTTCCACCACCACGCAGGATCGTTCCACCACCACGCAGGATCGTTCCACCACCGCGTGGGATCGTTCCACCACCGCGTGGGATCGTTCCACCACCGCGTGGGATCGTTCCACCACCGCGTGGGATCGTTCCACCACCACGTGGGATCGTTCCACCACCACGTGGGATCGTTCCACCACCACGCAGGATCGTTCCACCACCACGCAGGATCGTTCCACCACCGCGTGGGATCGTTCCACCACCGCGTGGGATCGTTCCACCACCACTGCGATGAGCAAAAGCCGTACCAGGGCGCAAAAACGCCCGCCCAGCAGCGCCGGGCGGGCGTTTCAAAAACCTAGCCGCTACACCGCCATCAGGCCGCGCTCGCGAAAGATCTGCTGGGCCTGCTGGGTGGCCTCGGCGCTGGGAGGCTGGGTAGCATCCAGCGTGTAGCGCAAGCCCAGGCGCTGCCACTTCGAGCGGCCCATCTGGTGAAACGGCAGCACCTCAACCCGCTCGACATTGCCGAGCGTGGCGGCGAAGTCGGCCAGGCCCTCGATATTGGCACGCTCGTCGGTGAGGCCGGGCACCAGCACGAAGCGCAGCCACATGGGGCGTCGGTGCTCGGCCAGCCGCCGCGCGAAGCGCAGCACGTCGCCCACATCCTTGCCGGTGGCGCGCAGGTGGGTGGCCACATCCCACGACTTGATGTCGAGCAGGTAGAGGTCGGCGGCATCCAGATCCTCGTCGCGCAGCACATCGCCCAGGTAGCCGTTGGTGTCGAGCGCGGTGTGGATGCCGCGCTGCTGGCAGCCGCGCAGGATGCGCAGCACGAAGGGGGCCTGCACCAGCGGCTCGCCGCCGCTGATCGTCACGCCGCCGCGCCCGGCCCGCATAAAGCCCTGGTAGCGCGCCACCTCGGCCAGCACCTCAGCAGCGGAGACGCGCGCGCCGTTTTTGAGGTGCCAGGTGTCGGGGTTGTGGCAGTACTGGCAGCGGAAGTGGCAGCCGGTGGTCCACAGCACCGTGCGGATGCCCGGGCCATCCACCGCCGAGCCGGTGGTGTAGGAGTGCAGGTAGCCAAACTCGCCGACGGCGGCCTCGGCCTCGGCCTGCTCGTCGGTGGCGCTGCCGTGCAGGCGCAGCTCGAAGGGCGAGCCGCTGAGGCTCTTGATCGGGGGCGGGTTCTTCTGTTCCATGGGTTTCCCAGAAATACCACAGGGGCGGCGCGCCGCCCCTGTGGAGATTGCCTGTTCCAGTGGGCCTCAGCGGCCCGCGCCGCTGGCTAGATCACGCCGTGGAAGGTGCGGCCGATCACATCCAGCTGCTGCTCGCGCGTCAGCTTGATGAAGTTTACGGCGTAGCCCGACACGCGGATGGTCAGCTGCGGGTACTTCTCCGGGTGATCCATCGCGTCCACCAGGGTATCGCGGTTGAGCACGTTCACGTTCACGTGGAAGCCAGTCTCGCCGAAGTAGCCATCGAGCACGCCCGCCAGGTTCTCCACCTGCTCGTCGCGGGTCTTGCCCAGGCCCGAGGGCACGATCGAGGTTGTCCACGAGATGCCGTCCTGGGCGTGCTCGTAGGGGATCTTGGCCAGCGAGAGCGCGGCGGCGACCACACCGTGGGTGTCGCGACCGTGCATCGGGTTCGCGCCAGGGGCGAACGGCTCGCCCTTGCGGCGGCCATCGGGCGTGTTGCCTGTGGCCTTGCCGTACACCACGTTGGACGTGATGGTGAGCACCGACTGGGTGTGGGTGGCGTTGCGGTAGGTCGGGTGCTGGCGCAGCTTCTGCATAAACGTCTCGACCAGCCAGGTGGCCATGCTATCCACGCGGTCGTCGTTGTTGCCGTAGGTCGGGAACTCGCCCTCGGTCGTGAAGTCCACGATCAGGCCGGTCTCGTCGCGCACAGGTGTGACCTTGGCGAACTTGATAGCGCTCAGGCTGTCGGCCACCACCGAGAGACCGGCGATGCCGAAGGCCATGGTTCGCAGCGGGCTGTAGTCGTGCAGCGCCATCTCGATCCGCTCGTAGGCGTACTTGTCGTGCATGTAGTGGATGCAGTTCATGGCGTTGACGTAGACCTTGGCCAGCCAGTCCATCATCACGTCGAACTTCTGCATCACCTCGTCGTAGCTCAGCACCTCGCCCTTGAACGGCTCGGCCTTGGGCGCGATCTGCTTGCCGCTGACCTCGTCGCGGCCACCGTTCAGCGCGTAGAGCAGGCACTTGGCCAGGTTCACGCGCGCGCCGAACAGCTGCATCTGCTTGCCCACGCGCATCGCCGACACGCAGCAGGCGATCGCGGTGTCGTCGCCCCAGCAGGGCCGCATCAGCTCGTCGCTCTCGTACTGGATGGCGCTGGTGTCGATCGAGACCTTGGCGCAGAACTGCTTGAAGCCCTCGGGCAGGCGCGGCGACCAGAACACCGTCAGGTTCGGCTCGGGCGCTGGCCCCAGGTTGTAGAGCGTCTGGAGGTAGCGGAAGCTGGTCTTCGTCACCAGCGAGCGGCCGTCCATGCCCATGCCGCCGATCGACTCGGTGACCCAGGTCGGGTCGCCCGAGAACAGCTCGTCGTACTCCTTGGTGCGCAGGAAGCGCACGATGCGCAGCTTGATCACGAAGTCGTCGATGATCTCCTGGGCGGCGGTCTCATCCAGCGTGCCCTCGCGCAGATCGCGCTCGAAGAACACATCCAGGAAGGTGGAGGTGCGGCCCAGCGACATAGCCGCGCCGTTCTGCTCCTTCACGGCGGCCAGGTAGGCGAAGTACAGCCACTGCACAGCCTCGCGGGCGTTGCTGGCCGGGGCCGAGATGTCGAAGCCGTAGGCGGCGGCCATCTGCTTCAGCTCGTTCAGCGCGCGGATCTGCTCGGAAAGCTCCTCGCGGTCGCGGATGATGTCCTCGGAGGAGTGCATACCGTCGATGCTGGCCTTCTCCTGCTCCTTGGCCTCGATCAGGCGGTCCACGCCGTAGAGCGCCACGCGGCGGTAGTCGCCGATGATGCGGCCACGGCCATAGGCATCGGGCAGGCCGGTGACGATGTGCGAGCTGCGGGCCTTGCGGATCTCGGGGGTGTAGACATCAAACACGCCGTCGTTGTGGGTCTTGCGATACTTGGTGAAGATATCGCGCACCTGGGGGTCGACCTCGAAGCCGTAGCTCTCCAGGCTCGACTCGACCATGCGCCAGCCGCCGTTGGGGAAGATCGCGCGCTTGAGCGGGGCATCGGTCTGCAGGCCCACGATGATCTCGCGCTCGCGGTCGATATACCCGGGGGCGTGGGCGGTAATGCTGGTGGGGATCTGCGAGACATCCAGCACCCCACGGGCGCGCTCCGCGACAAACAGATCGCTGAGCTTGGCCCACACGGCCTGCGTGCGCTCGGTGACGGGGGCCAGGAAGGTATCATTGCCCTCGAAGGGCGTGTAGTTGCGCTGGATGAAATCGCGCACGTCGATATGATCCTGCCACGCACCGCCGACGAACCCGCGCCAGCCTGGGATGACGTACTCAGCGGTCTGCTCTTCAATGAACGACGACATCGGAACCTCCTCGAGGGTCGATATATATTGTTCGGAAATGCACAATCGCACATACCAAAGCATTTACCATGGGTATACTATACCGCGCCAGCTAAAAAAGAGAGTGGAAACGTCAACATCCAGCAGTAAAGGTTTGTTAACACGAATATTGTGCTTCTTTTCGCAAAATGGTGCGGCATGAGCTATACTACCGGCAAGACAAACTCAGGACCGAAGAGCGAAGCGCGAAAATCGAAGACATATCGCATCCCCAACCCATGCTCGACCTTTCGTCTTCGGGAGCTTCGGCCTTCGTCCTCTCAAAGGAGCGAGGAACGCAATGCATGACCTCATCATTATTGGCGGCGGGGCGTCGGGCCTCTCGGCGGCGCTGTACGCCCAGAGCAAGCAGCTGGATGTACGCGTGATCTACCAGGAGGTCGGCGGCAAGACCGGGCGGCAGCAGCACCTGCACCAGCAGGACAACGAGGAGTACCTGGCCGGAGCCGAGGCGGTGATGCAGTTCGAGCGCCGCGTGACGGCCCAGGCCAGCACCGTGCTGCGCGACCGCGTGCTGGGCATCACCCGCAGCCACGAGGATTTCATCGTCGAGACCCAGATCAACGGCAAGCTGGCCGCGCGCAGCGTGATCGTTGCCACCGGCGCGTCGCCGATCAAGCTGGATGTGCCGGGCGCGCGCCAGTTCGCCGACCACGGCATCGGCTACTCGGCCACCACCCACGCCCACCTGCTGGAGAACAAGACCGCCGCCGTGATCGGCGCGACGCCCCGCGCGGTGGCTGGCGTGATCGAGCTGGCTCGCACGGCGGCGCGGGTCTACCTCGTCACCGCAGGCAAGCACGACCTGATCGACCCGCTGGCGGCGACGCTGGCCCGCTACCCCAACGTGACGGTGCTGCGCAACTACAAGGTGCGCGAGGTGCAGGGCACCACCTCGGTGGAGCAGGTGGTGATCGAGCGCGACGAGGAGCTGTCGTACCTGCGCGTGAATGCGATCTTCGCCGACCTGGGCCTGCTGCCCAACACCGGCGTCGTGCGCAACCTGGCCAAGCTCGATGAGGATGGCTTTATCGAGGTGGATGGGCGCAACCACACCAGCGTGTCCGGCCTGTTCGCCGCTGGCGACTGCACCACCCGCTTCGGCGAGCACAGCCTGATCGCCGTGGGCGAGGGCGTGCGCGCCGCCCAGAGCGCCTACACCTACCTGCTGAGCCACCCGCTCATCCTTGAGCCAGAGCCGGCGGACTAGGCCCGCACCACAGCAAGCGCACCCGAATGCGGCGCACCTCCTAGTAGCTAGGGGGTGCGCCGCGCTGTTTCTGCGGCGTGCGCCCCTCACGTGGTGTCACTTTTAGGGTTGTTTTTGGGTCGGGTCGACCGTAGGCAATGCTTGCAGCGTTGCACGGTCGGGGCGACCCAAGGTGCCATGCACGATAGCGGTTCCGCTTGTATGCTGGGTGAATGCCCTGCGCAGGCGGCGCACAGAGGCCTGCGCCTGTGAACCCCGCCAGGGGGCGTTGCCCCTTGGAACCCCAATTTAAGGCCTTCCTATGCCATTCCCTGACCGCTGGTGTTCGTGCATATGGCCAGTTTACACGAGCGGCACCTTCGCCGCATGGGCCAGGTGGGTGGGGGTGGCATCGTACCATTCTCCCTCGCGCCTTCGCACCCTTATGGGTATTCGTCTCCTTGGTGTCTTGGTGGTACATCGCCCTCCTACATCCAGCGGGCAGGCGCAGCCGTAGAATAGGGTGCAGAAGAGAGGAGAAGCCCAGGCCCAAGCAGGCATGCCGCCCACGTGCGCATGCCCGCCTGGGGTGGGTCCAGGCAAAGGAACCTAACTAATGACTGCAGGAACAGAGATCGCAACACTGGCGGGCGGGTGCTTCTGGTGCCTTGAGGCGATCTACGACGATATCATCGGTGTCACCGACGTGGTCTCGGGCTACGCCGGGGGCAGTGTGCCCAACCCCAGCTACGAGCAGGTGTGCACCGGTGGCACCGGCCACGCCGAGGTGGTGCAGCTGCGCTTCGACCCGCAGCAGATCAGCTTCCGCGAGCTGCTGGGCGTGTTCTTCAGCATCCACGACCCCACCACGCTCAACCGCCAGGGCCACGACGTGGGCACGCAGTACCGCTCGGCGATCTTCTTCCACAGCCCCGAGCAGCAGCGCGTGGCCCAGGAGGTGATCGCCGAGCTGACTGAGCAGCGCGCCTTCGCGCAGCCGATTGTCACCCAGGTGGTGCCCTTCGAGCAGTTCTACGCCGCCGAGGGCTACCACCAGGAGTACTTCGCGAACAACCCCAACCAGCCCTACTGCCGCGCCGTGGTGGCCCCCAAGGTCAGCAAGTTCCGCAAGAGCCACGCCGCGCGACTGAAGGTCTAGCGCACATCACCCTGCCGCTGCGGCGCGCTCGCGGGCCAGCCGCAGCGGCAGGCGCACCGTGAAGGTGCTGCCATGGCCCTCGGCGCTGTCGATCAGCACCTCGCCCCCGTGCTGCTGCACGATCTCGCCCACCACATACAGCCCCACCCCCAGGCCCGATATCTTACGCCTGTCGATGTTCTCAGCGCGGTAGAATCGATCGAACAGGTGCGGCAGCGCATCGGCGGGTATGCCGATGCCGTGGTCGCGCACCGTGATCTGGGCGTAGTCGCCATCCTGATCCAGCCCCACCGCGATATCGCCGCCGCTGGGGCTGTACTTTATCGCATTCTGCAGCAAGTTCTGCAGCACCTGCTCCAGCCGCAGCTCGTCGCCATCCACCACTAGCTCGGCGTCGTCGGCCACGTGCAGCTGCAGCACATACGGCCCCTGGATGAGCTGCAGCTCGCGCAGCACGCGGCGGGCCAGATCGGCCAGATCCACGGGCGCGCGCATGATCGCCAGCTGGCCCTCCTGGATGCGCGAGATATCGAGCATGGTCAGGATCATCTGGTGTAGCCGCCACGACTGATCCTGGATGACCTGCAGCGCCCAGCGGTCGCGCTCGCCCAGGTCGTCGCGGCGGGCCAAGCTGCGCTGCAGCAGCTGGGCCGTGCCCAGCAGCGAGGTGAGCGGGGTCTTCAGCTCGTGGGCAGCCACCGAAAGAAACTGGTCGCGCAGATCGACCGCAGCCTCGGCATCGAGGCGGGCCTGGCGCTCGGCGGCATCCAGGCGGGCGCGCTGCAGCGCCTGGGCGTAGTAGCGCGCCAGGGTGTAGAGCAGGGCGCGCTCGTCGGGGGCGACGCAGTCCACAGCCTTGAAGCGCAGGCACAGGCAGCCGATCGGCTGGCGGTTCACCACCAGCGGGATCGCCGCCAGGGTGCCGCTGGCGGGCTGGCCATCGGCGGCCAGGCTGGGCACGCCAGCGTTGGGCGGGTCGATCCACAGCGGCTCGGCCATGGCCACCGTGCGCGCCGCTGGCATGGTGGATGTGCGGTGGATGCGCCGCCAGCGCGCGATCGCCTGCGCCGAGTAGCCGTGGGCACGCTCCAGCTCAAGCCACTCGCCATCCTCGCTCAGCAGCATCACCCAGATCCCACGGATGGGGAATGCCTGATTGAGGTGCGCGATGATCACATCCGTCACCGCCGCAGGCGTGAGCGCCTGGGTCAGCGCGCCGGTCATCTGGGTCATCAGCGCGCCCATGGCCTCGGCGCGCTTGCGCTCGGTGATGTCCATCACCACCGCGCCCACGCCAGCCACCGCCCCGCTGGCCATGCGCACTGGGAAAAGCGAGAGCAGCCACGTGCCATCCGGGCGCGATGGGAAGAAGCCGTGCAGCTCCATATTCAGCAGTGGCTGGCCAGTGCCGAGCACGCGCTGGAAGGAGGCGGCGATGCTTGGGGAGAGCGCGGGGAACATCTCGTGCACCGTGTGGCCCAGGTGCTCCTCGACCGACAGCTCGTTCAGGGCCGCCAGCGCCGGGTTGATGTGCACATAGCGCAGATCCGAATCCCAGATCGCCAGACCCACCGGCACGGTGTGCACTAGGCTCTCAAGCCGCGCCCAGGCCGCATCGCTCTGCGAGATCGCCTCGTGGGCATCGCGGTGCAGCCGCACGCGCTCCAGCGCGTGGCAGCCCTGCTGCACCAGCATGTCGAGGTAGTCCATGTCGGCCTGGCCTGGCTCGCGGCCATAGGTGAAGGCTAGGCCCAGCACGGCCACCAGCTGGCCGCCCAGCAGCACTGGCGTGGCCAGCCACGAGCCGACATGGGCGCCGCAGCGCTCGTAGAGCGCGGGGAAATGCTCGGCCCACTCGCCCGGCGCATAGAAGTGCGGCTGCCGATCGTGCAGCGCCTCGATCAGCGGATGGGGCGCGGCGGGGGCCTGGTGGGTGAGCCATAGATCGGCAAAGCCACCCTGCGTGCGGTGCTCGGTGAGCGTCGGCGGCTCGCCCTGCGTCACAAACAGCGCGCCGGCATAGGCCCCCAGGCCGCTGTGGGCCACACCCAGCAGGGCATCCAGCACCTCGCCGGGCGAGTTGGCGGCGTCCAGGATCGTGAGGCTCTGGCGCAGTGCCGATAGCTGGCTATGTATGGCGTCTGAACGATTCTCATTCAGCTCGCTTAAGGCTGGGCGCTCCGCCGCCATACGTTTCTGCGCGGTCACATCCTCGGCGATCCGAATCAGCACATCTGCACTCACCGCCCGCCCCACCGCCCGATAGGCCCGGTCGTGAATCCAGCGCAGCTCGCCGCCGGGACGCACGATCCGATACTCCAGATCATACAGCCCGATCTCCAGGCCACGCGCATAGGCCTGGCGCACGCGCTCCCGATCATCGGCGTGCACCGCCTGCAGCCAGTGGCCGGGGCTATGGTAGAGCGGGTGGTGCGAGCGGCCCCAGATCTTGTCGTAGGAGGGGCTGACATAGCGGATCTGGTGGCAGCGCGCGTCGATCAGCCAGAACACATCGCGCCCGGCCCCGTCGATCGGCGCGGCCAGCTCGGGCGGCGGGCTGTGGGGCGGCCTCGGCTCCTGCCCGCCCTGGCAGCGGCGGGCCGTCACCACCAGCAGGCCGCCATCCATGGGCTGCATGGCCACGTCGAACCACTGGCCCAGCCATGGGGCGTAGATCGCGCTGGTGAGTGGGTGGCGGTTGATCATGGCACGAAGGTGCAGATCATGCAGCCCCCCATCGGCATCGGGCAGAATATCCCATGCCAGCGCACCCAGCAGGCGCTCGCGGCCAGCGGCCAGAAAACGCTCGGCAGCACCGTTCCCGTAGATATAACGTCCATCGCGATCAAACACATAGCACGCATCGGGGAGCGCGCCAAGGATCGCAGCCAACTGCTGCGATGCGAGTCCCTGCGGCATCATATATATGCTAGGGTCACGCTCAAACATCTGATCTGCTGACATGTCTTGCGCTAACACTATAGAGATACTTCCTGCACTTCCGATGCCCGAGTGGTAAGGCAGCTAGGCCGCCGCTCCGCATCAAAGCAACCCCTAACGTAACAAGGCATGCTTCGCATCCGCACAACGCTGTGATCTGCATGGGTAGTACATCGCCCCATGGCAGTGATAGCTTGTCGCTCAACCTCCGGTGTTGCCTGCCCAGTGTACCACTGCCTATCCAAGATCACAATAGCAATACAAGCAGCTGTTAGTTCTCCGATCATAACTCTGGCAGCAAGCGCATCCCAATGCGGGCGCAAAAAAAGCCGCATATGTGGGCACATATGCGGCCTAGCCAGCGATGTGAGGCACGCCTAACCAAAGCGACCGGAGATATACTCCTCGGTGCGCTTGTCTTTGGGGGTATTAAACAGCGTGGCGGTGGGCGCGATCTCCACCACCTGGCCCGCGCGGGTCTCGGGGTCCATCAGCATGAACACCGTCTCGTCGGAGACGCGGGCGGCCTGCTGCATGTTATGGGTCACGATAATGATGGTGAAATCCTTGCGCAGGTCCACCATCAGCTCCTCGATCTTCAGCGTGGCGATCGGGTCGAGCGCCGAGCACGGCTCGTCCATCAGCACCACCTCGGGGCGGGGCGCGATGGTGCGGGCGATGCACAGGCGCTGGGCCTGGCCACCCGAAAGCCCCAGCGCCGAGCTGCGCAGCCGGTCCTTCACATCATCCCACAGCGCCGCCGCCCGCAGCGACTCCTCCACCCGCTGCTCGATAGCCTTGCGGTCGCGCCAACCGCTGACGCGCAGGCCATAGGCCACGTTGTCGAAGATCGACTTGGCGAAGGGGTTGGGGCGCTGGAAGACCATGCCGATCCGCCGCCGCAGCATCACCGGGTCGGCATCCTCGGCGTAGATGTTCTGGTCATCCAGCAGGATCTGGCCAGTGCCGCGCGCCCCCGGCGTCTCGTCGTGCATGCGGTTGATCGCGCGCAGCAGCGTGGTCTTGCCGCAGCCCGACGGCCCGATGAAGGCCGTGATGGCCCGCTCGCGCATGCTCAGATTGATATTGCGCAGCGCCTGGAACGCGCCATAGTAGAACTGGAAGTTGACCGCAGCGACCTTGGTCTTCTCGCTCAGCGGCAGCTCTGGCTCGGCGGCCCGCGTGAACACGCTCAGATCGGCCTTCTGCCGCACCATCGCCCCAGTAGAGAACGCATCGCTCATGGTATCGCTCCTAGCCGATACGGCCACTAATATACGCCTCGGTGCGCGGGTCGCGCGGCGCAGAAAAGATCTGGCCGGTCTGGCCCTCTTCCACCAAAAAGCCGATCGGCTTCTCGGCCTCGCGGTCGACCATGAACACGCAGGTGTGGTCGGCCACGCGGGCGGCCTGCTGCATGTTGTGGGTCACGATCACCACCGTGAAGCGCTTCTTCAGCTCGTGCAGCAGCTCCTCGATCTTGAAAGTGGCGATCGGGTCAAGCGCCGAGCACGGCTCATCCATCAGGATGATGTCTGGCTCCAGCGCCACGGCGCGGGCGATGCACATGCGCTGCTGCTGGCCGCCCGAGAGCGCCAGGCCCGAGTGGTGCAGCTTGTCCTTCACCTCATCCCACAGCGCCGCCGCCTGCAGCGAGATCTCGACGCGCTCGTCGATCTCGCGCTTGGGCACGCCGTTGAGCCTCAGGCCCACCGCCACATTGTCGTAGATCGACATCATCTTGATCGGCACCGGCTGCTGAAAGACCATACCGATCTTGCGGCGCACCGCCTGCGGCTCGACGCCCTGGGCGTAGATATCCTCGCCGCCCAGCAGGATCTTGCCCTCGACCCGCGCCTTGGGCACCATCTCGTGCATGCGGTTGATGCAGCGCAGCACGGTGGTCTTGCCGCAGCCCGACGGCCCGATGAACGCCGTGACGCTGCGGGGCGCGATGGTGGTATCCACCGGCTTGAGCGCCTGCTTCGCGCCGTAGAAGGGCGTCAGGTTGCGCAGCTCTATCTGATTCGCACCAGTTGTGGTCATAGCATCCCTACTTCAGTCGGCTACGTGTGGCAAAGCGAACCAGCAGATTCGTAACCAGCACAATCGTGGTCAGCACCAGCGCCGTACCCCAGGCCAGGTCGTTCTCGGCTGGGTAGGGCGACTGCGTGTACTTATAGGTCAGCAGCGGCAGCGCCGCCATCGGGGCCGACATATTAAACGAGACGTTGTTGTTGCCCAGGATGGTCAGCAGCAGCGGGGCGGTCTCGCCCATGGCGCGGGCCACGGCCAGCAGCACGCCGGTGGCGATGCCGCCCGCCGCCGCCGGCAGCACTACGGTGAAGGTGGTCTGCCACTTGGGCGTGCCCAGGGCCATCGCGCCCTCGCGCACCGAGTAGGGCACCAGCCGCAGGATCTCCTCGGTGGTGCGGGTGATCAGCGGCACCATCAGGATGGCCAGCGCGATGCTGCCCGCCCAGCCCGAGAACTGCTTGTAGCGCACCACGATCAGCGCGTAGGCCACCACGCCCACCACGATCGAGGGGGCCGCGCTCAGCACATCGGTGCAGAAGCGCACGACCGTGGAGAACAGGTTCGACTTGTACTCGGCCAGGTAGACGCCCGCCAGGATGCCCACCGGCAGCGCGATCAGCGTGGCCCACATCACGATCAGCAGCGAGCCAGCGATGCCGTTGAGCACGCCGCCCTGCGCCTGCACCGCACCGCTCAGGCTGAGGCCGGGGGCCTTGTAGGATTTGGTGAAGAAGTCGATATTCAGCGACGAGACGCCCTTGACCAGCACAAAGCCAAGGATGAGCACCAGCGGGATGAGCGCCAGCAGCGTGGCGACCACCGCGCAGCCGCGCATCGCCCGATCCACCGCCTTGCGTCGCCCGATGTTCGGCGCATTGACCACAATACT
This sequence comes from Chloroflexia bacterium SDU3-3, assembly GCA_009268125.1. Lineage (NCBI taxonomy): Bacteria > Bacillati > Chloroflexota > Chloroflexia > Chloroflexia bacterium SDU3-3. Next base: position 269,683 of record WBOU01000006.1, read on the forward strand.
CATGCCCGCGCACTCCCCACCGGCCCACGGCCAGCGCGCCACACGATAAAGCGCGCCAGACCATTGAGCAGCAGCGTAATTACAAACAGCACCAGGGCTATCAGAATAAGCGTCGACTCGTGCAGCTCATCGTTCGCGTTCGACAGCTCGCTGGCCACCAGCGAGGCCGAGGTGATGCTGGCCTGGAAGATCGACGGCTCGATCCGGTCCTTCAGGCTGCCGATGATCATCAGCGCCGCCATCGTCTCGCCCAGGGCGCGGCCAAGGCCCAGCATCATGCCGCCGATGATGCCCGCCTGGGCATAGGGCAGCACCGCGTGGCGGATGGTCTCCCACTGGGTTGCGCCCACGGCCAGCATGGCCTCGCGCTGGTTGGATGGCACCACCGCCAGCACATCGCGGGTGATCGAGGCGATGGTGGGCAGGATCATGATCGCCAGCACCACGCCCGCCGCCGCCAGGCTGCGCGCCGAGACCGGCCCGCCCAGGAAGGGCAGCCACTGGCCGATCGACCCGGCCACCGGGTTGGCCACCGAGGTCTGGAAGAACGGGATGAGCACGAACACGCCCCACATCCCATACACCACGCTGGGGATGGCCGCCAGCAGCTCGACCAGGAACGAGAGCGAGGTGCGCAGCCGCAGCGGGCATAGCTCGGAGAGGAACACGCCGATCATCACGCCCAGCGGCCCGGCGATCACCAGCGCGATCAGCGACGAGATCAGCGTGCCGTAGATCGCGGGCAGCGCGCCAAAGTGCCCGGTCACAGGGTTCCAGCCCTGCTGGAACAGGAACGAGATGCCGAATTTATCGCGGGCCTCGGTCGAGTTCACCCAGGTCACAACACCAATAACGCCGACCAGCGCCACCACCAGCAGCGCAAAGGCCAGCGTTATGAATGCAAAGAGCGAGTCGCCATGGCGCGTGCGCTGTTGCAAAGACGCCCAGGCGCTCAGGTTCTTTGCTTGGGCCATACAGCTTCCTTTCTTGACCTTTTTCTTTGGTAGCTACAGCTCTACTATTGTATCACTCGTCGCGGAAACAGTTTATGGGAGAAAATATCACAGCTTTATGGCGGTGCCGCCCCGACACATGGTCGGGGCGGCACAAAGGGCTAGAGGCGAGCTACTTGGCCAGCTCGAAGGCGGCCTTGCCACCCACCTGAACCTGGGTCAGCTTCTCGATCGCCTTGGCCTGCACCGAGGCCGGCAGCGGGGCGAAGCCCAGATCCTTCGCGCCGGCAGCGCCGTCGGTCAGGCTCCAGTACAGGAAGTCGGTCAGGGCCTGGGCCTTGGCCTCGTCGGTCATCTCGGCGTTCACCAGCACCCAGGTGTAGCCCGAGATCGGGTAGGCGGAGTCCGACTCCGGCGTGCCCGCGGGCGGGTTCACAATGTTCACGCGCAGGTCGTCCGGGGTCTCGGGCAGGAAGGCGGCGGCGGCAGCCGAGACGCTATCCAGGGTCGGCTCGATGTAGGTGCCGGCGGCGTTCTTGATCTTCGGGGCCGGGAGCTTGTTGCCCAGCGCGTAGATCAGCTCGACGTAGCCGATCGCGCCCTCGGTCTGCTGCACAGCCTGGGCCACGCCGGGGTTCTTCTCGCCGCCCACGCCCACCGGCCACTGCACGGTGTCGCCAGCGCCCACGGCGCTCTTCCAGTCGGCGCTCACGCTGCTCAGGTAGTTGGTGAAGATCGAGGTCGTGCCCGAGCCATCCGAGCGGTGCACCACGGTGATGGCCGTCTCGGGCAGGGTCACGCCGGGGTTGTCGGCGGCGATGGCGGCGTCGTTCCACTTGGTGATCTTGCCAAGGAAGATGTTGGCCAGCGTCTCGCCCGAGAACTGCAGGCCCTCAACGCCGGGCAGGTTGTAAGGGGTCACGACCGCGCCCAGCACGGTGGGGATGCTCAGCACCGTCTTGCCGTACTTGGTCAGCTCGTCATCCGAGGCGAACTTGTCGGTGCCGCCGAAGTCGGTCACGGCGTTGAAGAAGTCCTTGCGGCCCTGGCCCGAGCCGACGCTCTGGTAGTTGATCGTCACGCTGGGGGCCACGGTCTTGTACTGCTCGATCCACTGCTGGTAGATCGGGTCGGGGAAGCTCGCGCCCGAGCCGGTCAGGGTCGCCGTCACCGCGCGGGGCGTGATCGACGGGAAGCTGACGGCGGCGGCGGTGGCCGAAGCCTCAGCGGTGGCAGCTGCCGTGGCGGCCTCGGTGGCGGCGGGGGCCTCGGTGGCAGCCTCGGTAGCGGCGGGGGCCTCGGTGGCGGCGGGGGCCTCGGTGGCAGCCGGAGCGGCGGTCGCAGCCGCAGGAGCATTTGTGGGGGTCGTCGACGCGGTGGTGCCGCAGGCGGCGATCACCGGGATGATCAGGGCCAGGCCAAGCGCGCGCTTCGCCGAGGTCGGGAGAATCGAGAACATGCGAACTATTCCTCCTCGTAGCATCCTATTCCAACCAGCGGCACGTAGGTAGAAATCCTCGCGCTTTTGCGCTGCGAGGTGTAGCTTCAGGGCTAGACTTGCTCCTAGCTACGTACCTTTGGATGCTGGAAGAGTAGCACCCGTAGATTAACACGCAACAATGCTTGTGTTAAGTTTGCGTTAAGTCTGCCCGATTATTGGCCTTACGCGCATGGCATTGCAATGCGGAAATATGCGAGAGCCATATGGCCGGAAGCGCGGCGCGATCATCATCTCACTGCCACGGCATAGCCCTACCCCCATCCAGGGCCAGTGGTAAAATCGAGGCCTACGGATAGTACAGAGGAGAAACATATGCCCAAGCACGATCTGATCGCCGAGGCGGTGATGGAGGAGCTATCGCGGGCCATCGCCAAATTCCCAACCTGGCCGACCGACCCGCTCCACGCGCTGGCGGTGCTGGGCGAGGAGTTCGGCGAGCTGACCAAGGAGGTGCTGCAGCTGGCCTACGAGCCGCACAAGGCCAGCCGGGAGAACCTGCGCAAGGAGGCGCTGCAGACTGCCGCGATGGCGCTGCGGTTTGTGGCCAGCCTGGACACCTACGAGTACCGCCCCGGCCAGCAGCACCGGCAGGAGCTTTAGCCCCCAAGCGCGGCGCGCGCAGAAAAGCGGCTCAGGATCACGCAGATCCTGAGCCGCCACAGATTGCTTGCCCCAGCCCTATGCGCTACCGATCGACCCAGTAGCTCACCAGCTGGCCCGCGTCGGTGTACAGCGCGCCGTCATCCTGATCAAGGTTGTTCCAGATGTTGTCGCCGGTGTGACCAAAGGTGCGCGAGGCCCCCGGCGCAAGCGTGCCGCCGATCGGGCTGTGCTCCTGGTTGCCAGTGATACTGCACATGTGCCAGCCATCCAGCGTCACCGCGCTGGCGCTCACATTCATCAGCGTGACGGTCTCTGCAAACTTGTTGATCGCGGTGATCCGCACCGGGTAGCCGGGGGCCGCGCCGGAGCTGGGGTCTTGGCGGCAGCCGTTGAAGCTGGCGGGCGGCAGGGTGGGCGTGGCCGTCGGCTGCGTGGTCACCGTCGGCTGCGTGGTCACCGTCGCGGTCGGCGTGGTGGTTGCGGTGGGTGTGACGGTCGCGGTGGGCGTGGCCGTCGGCGCGGCAGTGGGCCAGGGCGTGGTGGTGGGCGCGGCCTTGACCACCAGCGGCAGGTAGACACCAAACTCGCCCGAGGCCGCGCCCAGCGGCAACGTGGTCAGAAGCAGCAGGCCGAGCGTCAGCGCGGCGGTGATCGCGATGGGGTTCCGGTGCATGCGTGGTGCCTTTGGCTATGGAGAAGGGCAGCGATGTGCGGGGTGATGTGTGGGGCTATTCTACCATTGATCTTTCAAAATTGTGTCCCATCATTGCTCCTATAAAAGTATTAGTGTCTGATGCTAGATATGAGGATGTTTGTAGGAAGCAAAAACATACAAAAAGCGTAAACTAAAAAGCCAGCACCCCGCATGGAGTGCTGGCAGGAGCAGATAAGCTACTGAATAGGTGCGACGCGCAGATCCAGGCGGATACTGTCATCGGGGCCATCAAACACGACGATGGCTGGGGCGGAGTTCTTCGGGATCTTGAAGACCAGCACACCGCTGGCCTTAGTACCGTTGTAGAAGTTACCACCGTCGAATCGATTATCGAGTGAGTAGAGTGCAGTCTCGACTGTATGAGTACCACCATCAAGGTCGATCAGATCGAAGGATGCTGGATTTGCAAAGAAGCTATCACGGTAACGGCTCTGCCAGCCGGTATTGGCCACTTCGACTGCAAACACCACATACTTCTCATCTTTCGTCGCCTTGTAGCGGTTGATACTGTCCGTGTACTTAAATCCTGTGGCTGAAACCTGCACACCGTTAACATTGACCTGCCAGAGGCCAGCAGGCATCTTCTTGCGGTAGCTGTCGAGCACCTCTTGGGGCTGGATGGGCGAGGGGGCCGCCGTGGGGGCTGCTGGTGCGGCGGTGGGCTGCGGCGCAGCAGCGGCCTCGCGGATCTCGTTGCCCAGCAGGCCCAACTGCACATTGTATGGCGCAGCGTTCTCCGGGTGCAGCTCGAAGCGGGCGCGCTCAAACCACTGCACCTGGCGCTGCTGGCCATCAGCCATGGTCTCGGTCATCAGATCCGAAAGGGGCAGCCCGAACAGGGCTAGGTTCTCGGCCTCGGTCTTGCCGCCCTTGCCATCCAGCTCGATACCGCTGGCGCGCCATGCCTTCAGAATATCGCCGCACACGTTCTGTTGGGTTTCGGCGAAGTAGCGGCAGCCAGCCTGGGATTCGCTGTTGGAGAAGGTAAACGGGTCGCGCCCCTGCTGGGCCAGACGGTCGGCCCCGAGCCGACCGAGCAGCACATCGTAGGGGCGGCCATTCTCAGGGTGGAGTTCTAGACGGTTGCGCTGGAACCACTGCACTTGGTAGGGCTTGCCCTCGATCTGCTCTTCGTGCTGATCCGTCACAGGGTAGCCAAACACGGGCAAACCGCCATTCTGCTGCCAGTATTCGCGAATACGACCACTGATGCAGAAGCCGGTCTCACTAAAGCATAACGATTCGCTCTGAGCATACGCGGTAAGCGGGATAAGGAAAGATATGACCGTCAGGAAGGTGATGATGGGGGTGCAGAGACGACGCATGGAATGGTACTCCATATGCCAACGATGCCGCCCAGGGAGCCGAACCGCACGGCTTTGTGGCATCGATCTTCCCAATAGTTAAATGCAGGTAAATGTTAGGATAAAACGCTAAAAACTATCGAAAAATACTCTACGATCAAATATCGAAAACATCCGTTCGGTACGATCTGGGAGAAAGAGGCTCCAATTGCATTATAGCAGACACGAATCGCTGGGTGAAGTGGGGTAATGGTAGATAACTGGTGAAGAAACGAGATATGCAGCACCAGCTACCAGCGCTGGTGTGCGGCTGCAAGCATGGCAAAGGCCCGAGGCAGGTGGCCTCGGGCCTTTGGCGCGGTGTGCGGGCTAGGGCGCGTGCGCCGTCTGGGTCAGCGCGGTGTCCAGCACCGACTGGAAGGCGTCCATATCGGCCTTCAGGTCGGTGAGGCGCTGGGCCACCTGGTTGGTGGCGGTGTCGGCGCTGACCGCGTCGGATGTGCGCAGCCGCACCGTCTCGGCCTGTACGTTCTCCAGGTTGGCAGCGATGTTCTGCAGCTGGGCGTTGATCCGCTCGATGTAGGTCTCCAGGTCGCGGGCGTTGCTCTGGCGGTCGGTCAGGGCCTGGCGCGTCTCGCCCAGCTGGTCGCGGGTGTAGGGGTCCTGGGTCGAGCGCAGGCGGATGTCGAGCGCCTCGATCTGCTTCTGGATGGCGTTCTGGTTCACGCCCACCAGATACTGCTCGATCTCCTGGCCCTTGCCAGCCAGGGTGTAGGCCTCGCGCAGCAGCTCGCGGGCCTGGTCATCGATGCGGGCCAGCAGCGCGCGCAGCGACCCGGAGGACTGGCCGATGCTGCGCGAGATGGCCTGGGTGGTGCGCTCGATCGCCTCGATCTGGGCGCGGAAGGTTGGGCTGCTCAGCTGCGGGCGCGTCACCTTGGGCGGCGGGGCAAGCTGCAGCTGCGGGTCGCGGGCGGCCAGCGCCACCATGGCGGCGTAGGCCAGCAGCCCCAGCGGCAGCAGCCACCACGTCACCACCACGCCGCCGACCAGCGCACACACCCCAACCACGATGGCAAGCGGCTGCAGCGCAGCGCGTCCGAATGCGTTCATAGGCTCCTCGAAGCTGTTGCAGGTGGAGAAAAGCGATAGCGCGGGCGGCTTGCGAGGCCGTGGGCAAGCCGCCCGCCAGCGATCTTAGAAGTAGCGGCTCAGATTGTCAAAGATCTGGCCGATGTTGCCGGTGTCGCCCTCGACCAAGATGGTGTGCGAGAAGTCGACGATGTCCTGCAGCACCTGCTTGTCAGCATCCGCGCCGTAGGCCACCGGGAAGATGCTGATGCCGGTCTCCTCATAGCTGCCCTTGATCTGCTCGAAGCTGATCGAGCTGGCCGTATCGGCCCCATCCGAGAGCAGCACGATCGCCTGGATGCGGTCCTCGCTGGTCTTGGGCAGGCCATCGAGCACCTGCTTGGCCGAATCCAGGCCGTTGTAAATCGCCGTCTTGCCGGTGGCGCGCATCTGCTGGATGGCCTCGCTCAGCGCGATGCGGTTCTCGGAGAGCGGCGCGGGCGGCACCGCCACCGTGGCCGTGGAGTCGAACGTCACCAGCGCGATGCGGTCCTCGGGCAGGATGCGGGCCAGGAAGGTCTCAAGCCCAGCCTTGACCTGCTCGATCTTGTCGCCCTCCATCGAGCCGGATGTATCCACCAGCAGCACGATGTCGGCGCGCTTGCGGTTCTGCTGCCACACGTTCTTGGCCGCCACGATCACATCGGCAGATGGCACCGGCAGCACGTTCTGCACGCCCTGGGGCTGCACGCCGTAGCGCTCGCTCACCGGGTCGGCCAGGGGCACATTGGCGCTGGCAGGGCGGAAGCCGTAGCTCAGCGCGGCCTTCTGGCTCTCGTCGTTCATCAGGAAGGTGAAGAAGGTCTCGGCGGCCTGCTGCTGCTCGGCGCTGGCCTTCGACATCACGATAAACGGGTCGTCGTGCCAGAAGGTGCCCTCCTTGGGGTAGATCGCCACCAGCGGCACGGCGGGGGCCTTGTTCTTGTTGAAGTCGATCAGCGTGATCTCCTCCATCGGGAAGGCCGAAATATAGCTGGTGCCAAACTTCTGCATGTTGTCGCTGAACACCAGCGTGTTGTAGCCGTAGTGCTTGATGCCCTTGCCCAGATCGCGGATGAACTGCTGGCTCTCGGCCTTCTGCACGTCGGCCACGGTCAGGTCGCGCTGCTTGCCCACGGCAGCGTAGTACTCGGCCAGCAGCGTGGAGAGCGCGGTGGTGCTGATCTCGGGGTCGGTGTGGCCCCAGGTGAACTTGCCCCACTCGGGGTGGCCGTAGGCCCCCCAGCCCTGCGGGTCGTTGATCAGCGCCAGCATGTCGCTCCAGCCAATCGGTTTGTTCGGCCAGCCCAGCGCCTCAGCCATCGGCTTCCACATGGAGATAACCACCGGCGTGAGCACCAGCGGGCGGCTGGAGACGGCGATGTTGGCGTTGCCACTCTCCTGCTTCAGCACCTCAAGCCAGGTCGATGATGACGGGCTCCACACCGTTACATCAAGCTGTCCGTTTTTCAGCTCGGTGCGCGCCGCGCCGCTCGATTTATTCAAGCCCTCGACAAAAATCGGGCTACCGTTCAGCTTCGCACCACTGGCATTAAACGTCGCGATCCGCTCCTTCAGCCACTCTTCTTTCTCGGGGCTATAGGCGATGGTGATCTTCACCGCGTTCGACGGTGCCTCGCCAGGGGTCTGCGCGCCCCCGCCAGCCTGCTCGCCGCAGCCCACCAGCTGCGCGCCCACCAGCAGCGCGCAGAGCAGCCCAACCATTCGTCGCATCGGTCACTCCTTTATCTGGCTTGCAGCCTATGCTATCTGCCAAACTGCCGGGTCCACGCATCGACCAGCGCCTGCAGCACCTCGGCCTTGGGCAGCTCGGCCTGCGGGCCAAGGTCGATCTGCACGCCACTGTCCTTCGCACTCACAAAGGGGTTGTCGGCCCCACCCTGGCCGATCGACACGCTGGAGTTGGATGGGCGGAAGCCGCTGCGCAGCGCCAGCTGCTGCACCAGCTCGCTCAGCAGGTAGCTGCGCAGCGCCCGCGCCGCCTGCTGCTGCTCGGGGGCCACCCACGCCCCCGAGAGGATGGCGAAGGGGTGATCGCTCAGCAGCGTGGCGGGCAGGTACAAGATCTTCAGCGAGGAGCCGCGGCCCTTGGCCACCGCGCTTTGCTCCAGGGCCACATTCTCGTAGACGGTGGCCATGTCGTACTTGCCAGGGCCGAAGCGCACCATATCGGTCATAAACGCGCCCGTGCTCTCGGCAAAATCAGGCACCGTGCGCTCTAGGTCGCTCACCCAGGCCTGGCACTCGGCATCCTGCACGTCGGCCAAGGTCAGGCCGCTCACCTTGCCGTGGCAGCCGTAGGAGAGCAGCGCCAGGGTCTGCATGCCGCTGTTTGAGCTGGCGGGCGAGGTATGGCCAAACTTGATCAGGCCCCAGGCCTCCTTGCCGCCGTGGGCCTTCCAGCCCTTGTCATCGAGCAGGGCGTCGTGGAAGCCCTGCCAGAAGCCCTGCCTGGGCAGGCCGCTGGGCCAGAGCGCGCTGGCGCGGTCGGCCCAGGCCACCAGCACCAGCGGCGTCACCACCAGCGGCTGGGGCGCATCCGCGCCGCCCAGCACCACATCGCCCGCCCTGGCGCGCAGCAGGTCGATCTGGGTCTGGCTGGCCGGGCTGATCGCCGCCGGGGCCGCGCCCGCGCCCCAGCTCTGCGCGGCCACCCGCTCCACGATCTCGTTCGAGCCGAGGCCCACCAGATTCACCTGGATGGGGCGGCCATCAACCGTGGGCGCGGTGGCGGCGAACTGGGCGATAGCAGCCTGGAGCCACTGCTCTTTCTCGGTGCTATACCAGAGCGTCAGCACCACCGGCTCGCGCTTGGGCTCGATCGGCACACCCGCCAGCCCGCTGCCCAGCGGCGCACCCAGCAGCCGGGCCGCCGTCACCAGCACCGCCACCAGAAGAAATGCCGTACCGATCATTCGGGAAAGACGCAGCATCATCAACCTCATAGGCTAGGGCGCACCAGTGGCAGCGCCTATCGGGCACAGTAGCTCGGCTCAGAGCCGCCCACTGTAGTGTACGAATCGGGGCGGGCCTTCGTTGCAAGAAGAAAAGGCCGAAGAGCGTCCCGCACCCTTCGGCCAGCCCACCAGAGCAGTATGCGCCAGCGCCTATGGCGTGCCATTGAAGGTCATATACAGATCCACCCGGTTGCCGCTGGAGAGGCCACGATAGTGGTAGCCATAGACACCCAGCGCGTTCTGAAGGGTAAACTTCACCGTGTAGGCGATCCGCCCGCTCTTATTGGCCTGCACATTGCCCATCAGGTAGTACGATCCGTCGGGGGTCGTCACCCACAGCTCGGCCTGCTCGCTGGCGCGGAACCCGCTGCCGCCCAGGTTGAACTGGGTGCTCTGGCCGCCCTCGGCGGGGCTGACGCTGCCGTTGCGGTTGGCCGGGCGCGGCGTGCCGATCGGCGCGTAGAAATCGCTGGTCAGCTTAAACAGCGCTGTCACCGCGCGCTTGGTGTTCTTGCCCTGGGCCGTGGCCAGCCACACGCCCTGCAGGTTGGCCTGCGGCTTCACCACCACGCGCATGCCGCCGCCGCCGTCGCGCTGCACCGCCCCATCGCTCACCGACTCCAGGCCAGCGCCGTTGGGCTTGGTGAGCCACACGCCCACCTCCTCGTTGGGGTCGAACCCGGCGGCGCTAAACACAAAGGCGCTGCCCGGCACCGCCGCCAGCGGCGCGATCGAGCCGCGGCCCATGGGCTGCAGCGTGGTATGCAGCATCTCGCCCAGCTTGTTGGGGTCGCCCACCGCACCGATCACGGTGAAGTAGCCGATGGCAACCCGCCCGCTCTTCTCGCCCCGCGCCGAGATCGCCCAGCGCCCGTTGCTAAAGTCGCCGCTGGTGAAGCTCACCTGCGACCCAGTGATCGAGCCTGCGCCGCTGGCGGTGGGCTTGCGCTTGATCGAGCGCACCTTCATATCCGGCGATGTCAGCCACAGCGTCACCGGCTCGCCCGCCTGGAAGCCCTCGCCCTGGATGGTGAAGACCTGGCCAGGAGCGCCGCTTGCGGGCACCACCCGCGCGGCGGCGGATGTGCTGCCGTAGCTGTCGCTGCCCGCCCCAGTGGGTAGCGGCACGCCATCCTCATCCAGCGGAGCGCCCGGCTGGGTGTCGGCGGGCCAGGCCGCCAGCAGCTGCGGCGGCGCGAGCAGGCGGCCCAGCAGCGACAGGCGCACCTCGCTGCCCCACAGCTCGAACTTAGCGCGCTCGGTCCACTGCACGGTGTGGGTGCGCCCATCGGACTGCACCTCGCCGTACTCGTTGGTGAGCGGCACGCCGAAGATGGCGGTGCCGCCGTACCTCTGCCAGTAGGCCTTGAACGCGCCGCCCATCGCGCCCGAGGGCTGCTGGATGCCCGTCACCTCTGCGCCAAGGCGGCCAAGATCCACAAAGCCCTGGTTGTTCTGCACACGCAGCTCAAAGCGGGCGCGCTCAAAATACTGCACCAGCTTGCCGTCGGCGCGGCGGATATACTCCTCGGTGATCGGCAGACCAAAGATCGCCACACCGCCCTTGCTCTCCCAGTAGGTGCGAAACACGCCCTTGAGGTAGTGCCCCGTCTGCGAGAAGTAGCGCGCCGGGGTCTGCGCCTGCGCCCGTGTCGGCAGCGCGCCTATCAAGATGGCAAGGATCAGCACCACCATCGGCGCACGCCGCAAAAGACTATGGCGTCGGTCCATCCTAGCTCCTATTCATCATGTCAAAGCGTTATGTATCCGTGTGAAAGATCTGCTGTATCTTATAATTTTCTTTTTGCGCTTGTCAACAGGTATACCACCAGGATCTATCAAAATAAACGATAGGGGTGCGATCTTTTCTATGCGTAGGGGGAAGAAAGTCTGACACAAAAAAAGCGCGGGGCCACACTGCCCCGCGCCTCTACGCCTAATCGCCAATGATTAGGGATAAGCCAACCAGAGAATTCCTACCATGGCACCTTGCTCAAAGGGTGGCTTCCAACCATTGGCGGCCCCGGCTAGTTCCGCCGGGCATCATCGTCAACTGCCAGCGCCACGTCCTCAAAATCCGTCTCCGACGCCTCGGTGCCCAGCAGATCTGCGGCAATAAAAGCAGCCAGATGCGGCGAGAGCCGACCATTCTTCACGCCTTCTTCGAGCGTTTCGAGTAGGTCTTGCTGTGTCATGGCCAGAACCTCCTTGTATGGTATGTGCAACATCGACAAAACAATATGTATAGCACCAGGTGCTGCTACATCAGCTCCACTGCCAGCGCCACGGCCTCGCCGCCGCCGATACACAGCGAGGCGATGCCACGCTGGCCGCCCCGCTGTCGCAGGGCATAGATCAGCGTCACCAGCACGCGCGCGCCCGACGCGCCAATCGGGTGGCCCAGCGCGATCGCGCCGCCGTGCACATTCAGGCGATCGACATCCAGGTTCAGGGCGCGGGCGTTGGCCACCGACTGGGCGGCAAACGCCTCGTTCAGCTCGAACAGGTCGTAGTCATCAACCGTCGTACCGGTCTTCTCCAGCAGGCGGCGGACGGCGAACGGCGGCGCGGTGAAGATCTCCAGCGGCTTCACGCCCGCCTGGGCCGTGCCCATGACCCTGGCCAGCGGCTGCAGGCCCAGATCGCGGGCCTTCGCGCCGCTCATCAGCACCAGCGCCGCCGCGCCGTCGGTGATGCCGGGGGCATTGCCCGCCGTCACCGTGCCATCGCTGGTAAACGAGGGCCGCAGCTTGGCCAGCGCCTCCATACTGGTGTCGCGACGGGGCGGCTCGTCGGCGCTCACCGTGGCGGTCTTGCCACGGCCCAGCGCGATCTCCACCGGCGCGATCTCGTCGTTGAACAGGCCCGCATCCTGCGCGGCGATCGCGCGGCGGTGCGACTCGAAGGCGTAGGCATCCTGGGCTTCGCGGCTCACATCCTGGGCGCTGGCGATCCACTCGGCAGAGAGGCCCATGTGGTGGTTCTCGAACGAGCACCACAGGCCATCGTGCACCGTCGCATCCAGGATCTCGCCGTGGCCAAGGCGGTAGCCGCTGCGGCCCTGGGGCAGCAGGTACGGCCCGCGCGACATGTTCTCCATGCCGCCCGCCACTGCCACCTGGGCATCGCCCGCGCGGATCAGCGCGGTGGCCAGCATCACGGCCTTCAGGCCGCTGCCGCAGACCTTGCTCACGCCCATGGTGCTGACGCTATCGGGCAGGCCACCGGCCAGCGCGGCCTGGCGGGCGGGGGCCTGGCCCAGGCCGGCGCTCACCACATTACCCATGATGCACTCATCCACCAGCGCGGCATCGACCCCTGCCCGCGCCACCGCGGCGCGCACCGCGTGGCCGCCAAGGGCGGTCGCCGACATATCCTTATATGCGCCCTGGAACTTGCCAATGGGCGTTCGTGCTGCGCTCACAATCACAACATCCTGATCGTGCATGATGCGCTCCTGTATCTTTGAGATCTGCTAGAAAAAAAACCCCTTCGGCGCACAAACCGCAGGGGAGTGCTCGACACCACACCGTGTACGATCCATTTCAGGCAATATGATAGCAGAAATCTGCGGGTCTATCAACCAGCAATTTACGGCTTCCCAATGGCAAAAAAACCGAGGGGCGGTCCTACATCATGTGATGTTAGGATCGCCCCCGCTTCCGTGCTTTTCAGGATGTGCTACTTCAGCAGATCATCCAAAAATGCCCGATCTTCCTCGTCAGTCTTTGCACTCTTCGCGCCGATCAGGCGGCTGAGCAGGCGCTCATCGGCAGCCTTGTTGGTGTGGCTGGCCCCAAACATGGGCACCAGCGCCAGCCGAACCGGGGGGATCGCTAGCAGGCCGCCCATCAGCACCAGCACCACCGCCACCCACATCACCATCATCGGCAGCGAGTCGCCCTCGCCGGTGGTCGGCAGCCGCTCCGGCGACTCTTTGGCCGTCAGAGTCGGGGCCTTAGCCGGGGCCTCGGCCACCGGGGCCTCGACGACCACAGGGGCAACCGCCGTATCGGGGGCCACCACCGGGGCGATCTCGGCAGGCGCAGCCACCGCAGGCGCAGCCGATCGGAAGCTCAGGTGCTCCACGGTGGTCGTGTCGGCCTTAATCGTCACCTTCGAGGAGGCGTGCACCGGGGTACCCTGCCCACCCGTAAGCGAAAGCACCACATCGTAGGTGCCGGTGGGCACCCACAGATCATAGTTGCCGCTCACATCGGTCATCAGCGTGTAGCTGCCTACCATCACCTTCACATAGCTCACCGGAGCGCCGGTGCGCTCATCGATGACCGTGCCAGTGATGTGGCCATAGCGCACCACCTCTTCCTTGCTATTGTTCTTCGATGTCGAAGTGGCGTGGGGCTTGGCGGTGGCCACCGTGGTGGCAACTGCCGTAGCCGCTGTGGTGGCTGTCGGGCGGGCCGTGGATGTGGGGATCAGCGTGGGGCGCGGCGAGGGCTGCAGCAGCGGGGCGCTCGCCGGAGCGCCGTTCGCCGCCGGGATGCCCAGGCTAAAGGCCAGGGCCAGCATCCCCCCAGCCAGGCCAAGAGTCGCAAATGTTTTTATCCGCATAGTGTCGATCTCCTTGCTTAGGATGTTGTAGTACATTCTGTGGCGATGCGAGGCAAGCCTCGCATCGCCGATGCTGCTCTACTGCTTCGGGTGCAGCGGTCGCTGCGGCAGCGATGTCGTGTCAGCGCTCTTCAGTCGCAGACCGCTCGCGCTCACGCTGATCCCCGAGATATCCGCTCGGTTATTCGACTCGTTGCTCTCAACGACAGCGCCTGTTTCCACACGCGTGCCATTCGTATCATCGCGGTTCCAGCTGTCGGCATACAGGTACGCGGTGGTGGTGCCTGCGGCCAAGGTGCCAATCCAGTTGCTATTCTGGGCAAAGTAGCTGCCCTCGTTCGAGGTGAGCGTGATGCTCGCCCCAGGCGCCAGGCCCTCCACATACCAGGCGAGGCCGTAGCACGGCTGCAGCAGCCCGCAGGTCTCGTTCCAGGGCAGGTTGGCCGCCGTCGGTGCAGCCGTCGGGTTCAGGTACAGGTCCACCCAGAAGCCGCCCGTCGTGGTCTGCCCATTGTTCGAGACCACCGCGCTAACCGCCACCGGATCACCAGCCTTTAGCGACATGGGCGTGATGGTGAACGCGGTCACCACCAGATCGGCCGGATCGGTCGCGCGGGCCAGCAGCGGCAGGTACAGCAGGTGGATCGGCGTGCCCACGCCCTTGCAGGTGAGGGTGTAGGATACCTCGGGCTGGGCCGGGTCGTTGGTGGTCAGGGTCAGCGTCGCCGTCAGATCACCCTCGGCCTGCGGGCCGCATGACACCACCAAGGTCGATCCAGCAGCGCCATCGGCGACAGTCAGCGGGAATGCCCCAGCGACGCTGAAGCTGCTAGCCTGCGCACCCGTCAGGGCGGTGGCAACCGATCCGCCCTTCAGGCCTACGATCAGATCTGCCGTACCCACCTCGCTGATCATCAGGTCGCTTGTCGCCGTGGTATTGGCGGCCACATCGCCGAAGGCGATCGTGCCACCCACAGCAGGCGACGAGGCAAAGCCTGCCGTGGGCGTAGCGGTGCCATTGCAGGTGATATTGTAGGACACCGAGGGCAGCGTGGGGTCGTTGGTCGTGTAGGTCAGCACCTGGCTGTAGGGGCCAGCGGCGGTCGGCGAACATGTCACCGCCACCTGCGCGCTCGCGCCTGCCGCCACCGTGTAGGCCGAGGCGGGCGTGACGCCAAAGGGTGCAGCCACCGTCTCGGCAGGGGCGCTCACATTCAGCGTTGCGCTGCCGGTGTTGTTGACCGTGATCACCACGGTGTTGGAGGAGCCGATCACGCTTGAGATCGTCAGCGCACCAGCGGCGGGCGAGGAGCCGTACTTCGGGGCAACGCCCACGCCGGTCAGCTGGATGAGGTCGGGCGAGCTGGCCGCGTTGGTCTCAACCGAGATCACACCCGTGCCCGCGCCCCCAACCGACGGCGTAAAGATCACGGTGATCGTGCACGATGCCCCAGCGGCCAGGGTGGCCGAACAGTCGCTGCTGACAGCGAAATCGGCATTGCTGGGCGGCACTAGGCCGGTGATCGAAAGCGTAGCATTGCCGCTATTGGTCAGAGTCACCGTCTTGGGCGGGCTGGCCACGCCGTAGGCCACCGAGCCGAAATCCAGCGAGGTCGGATTCAGCGTGACCGCCGGTGCCACCACAACGCCCTTGCCGGTGAGCGCTACGCCCACTGGCCGCGCGCTGGCGTTGCTATAGATCAGCGCCGAAAGATTAAAGTCGCCCGCCGAGGTCGGCGCGAATGTCACGGTGAAGGTGCAGCTCGATCCGGGGTTCAGCGTGAACGAGGTGCCGGTGCAGGTACCCGGTGTACCCTGGTAGGGGGCAGGGAAGGTCACATTCGTGACATTCAGCGGCGCGCCGCCGCTGCTGGTGATGGTAAATGTCTGGCTAGCGCTCACCGTATTCACGATCTGATCGCCAAAGGCCAGCGTTGTAGGGCTCAGCACAATCGCAGCATTCACACCAACACCAGCAAGATCCACGGTGTGGGGCGAGCCGCTCGCATCATCTGCGATGCTCAGTGTCGCGCTGCGTGCGCCCACCGCAGTGGGTTTGAAGGTGACATTGATCGTGCATGTCCCATGGGCTGCCACTGTCGCGCAGGTATTGGTCTGCGCGAAATCGCCAGGGTTGGTGCCAACAATCGTCACCGACGAGATGACCAGCGAGACATCGCTATCATTCGTCACGGTCACGCTCTGGGCGGTGGTAGTCTGGTTCAGGGTCTGCGTGCCGAAATCCAGCGAGTTTGTGCTCAGCAGCACGGCAGGGGCCGCGCCGGTGCCATCCAGAGTCACGGGCACCGAGGGGGTGTTGCTCGCATTGCTGACAATGGTGAGCGTACCCTGGGTGCGCGCACCAGTGCCGGTCGGGCGGAACGATACGCTGATCGTACACGACGCCCCCGCAGCAAGCGTGGCGCCACATGTCTTCGTCGAAGTAAACTCGGGGTTGCCGGTGATATTGGTCGAGGTGAAGGTCAGCACCGCATCGCCCGTGTTGGTGATGGTAACGACCTGGGCAGCGCTGGTCGTGTTCACCTTCTGGACACCAAACGTCAGAGCCGTAGGCGTCACCGAGATCGCCGGAGCGGTGCCCGTGCCGGTCAGGCTGATCTGCAGCGGGCTGGATGGCGCATCGCTCGGGACCGACAGCGTCGAGTTGATAGTACCTGTGGCCGGCGGGGTGAATGTGATACTTATTGTGCAGGTAGCGTTTACCGCCAGCGTCGCCCCATTACAGGTAGTGGAGGAAACCGCATAGCCAGCCGCGGAGAACGACCAAGACGAGGATGCCGACAGTACCACAGGCTGGGCACCGGTGTTCTTGAGGGTGACGGTTTTCGCCGCCGACGTGGTGCCCACGCGCTGGTTGCCGAAAGCAAGTGATGTGGGGGTGGCGGTCAGCTGTGGCGCCTGGATGGTGGTCACATCGGTCGCGGTGTTGGTGCCGCTCCCTGTCGTCACATCCACCTGCGATGTCAGCACCGTGCCATTATTGAGGCTCGGATCAATCTTGACCGTCACATAGAAGCGCGCCGTAGCGCCCGCAGCGATTGGCTGGGTGGTCCAGGTCAGATCTGCTGCGGTTGAGGCATCGGGCGCAGGCAGGGCACTTTGGAAGGTGATATTGGCCGGAAAAGTAAAAACAATAGAGGGTGTAACCGTGGGGCCTGAATTAACAATTTTGATCGTATACGTAATTTCCTGATTCGACACCGCAGTGGCGGTGTTATCAGAAAGGGTAACATCCAAGTTTGGGTCGGGGGCGGCCCAGGCAGAGTGGCTCAGGAAAAATGTGCTTAATAGCGCAATAATCGCGGCCCAGCGCCAGCGTGCTGAAAGCATTCCACGGAAGGGTGTGTTCATAGATGTGTCTTCCTCCAAGACAACATGTGACAGACGTGAGACCAGGACGGGGATGAAACGGCGAATGTCAGATCAAGGTATGGCCATTATGAATAGCCATCAAAACACATATGGGTTCCCCTAGTGCAGCAGGCTGTGACCGATACAGAGCCTCTATCTATTATTGTGCCATAACGTTACGGTATTACTAGTAGCAAGTTTAGCACAAATTGTAATCATTCCGACATATGCTCATTTTCCCATCTACCATTTTAACGTCTTATTTACTATTATGCGCCACCAAACCGACAGATCCCGCATACAGCCACCGGACCAATGTCTTATTGTTCCATAAAAACGCGGTTGTTACAATACAAAACGTTAGAAATACGGCACTACCGTATCTCAAACAGTCGCATCATAAGGATCATTGCCGTGTCGCACCTACCATCTCACACCACGCCGCGCAAGGTCATTCGTCCCTTCATACAGACCTGTATCCAATCCACACTGCTCTTTCTGCTGCTCACAACCTTCCTAGGGCGCTTTGTCATCCGCCAGACCAGCATGGAGCCAAACTTCCACGAAGGCCAGCGCGTGGTGGTAAGCAGGGTCGGCAGCCTCTGGAACGACATCTTCGTCGGCACAGCCCACGCAGCAGGCCAGCCCAGCCCCGACATCACCCTCTTTCAGCATGGGCAGATAGCGGTATTCTATGACACCCCTAGCCTCACTGGAGACCCGCTGATCAAACGAGTGATTGGCCTTCCGGGCGATACCATCAGCATCCAGGATGGGGCAATCTACCTTAATGGCCACAAACAAGCGGAGCCATATCTTCACGGCGTAACCACCAGCTGCATCACCTCGTGTGGGCCATGGGTGCTTGGCGACGACGAGTATTTTATGCTCGGCGACAACCGGAGTGTCAGCCGCGACTCGCGCAGCTTTGGGCCAGTGCCTGGGGGGCAAATCGTCGGGCGGGTTGTGTTAAAATACTGGCCACTCGAAAATGTTCAGTTCTTTCCCTAGACCATAGCAAAACCGATCGTACCATACCCACACCGCAAAAGTGTAAACCAACCTATGTTCTCGCCATTACTAGATTGTGACGCAACCGGCATCGGCAGATTGTTGCCGAGCAGCCTTAATAGCCCTATAATAGCGGCTATGTGGCCGAAGTTCCCCGTGCGCACTCTAGTACTGCGACGAACTCGGCATTCCGCCGGAGGACCGCATGCCGCTTATTAAGAAATCAGGAACCACCAAGAGCATTGGCGCAGCTGCACCGCCAGCCGAGCCAGCACCTGGTACCGCCGCCATCCCTGCCGCGCCCAGCGCGCCAGCCGCACCCACCATGCAGCCAGGGGTCATCCTCCAGGGGCGCTACCAGATCGAGAGCACGATCGGCATCGGCGGTATGAGCGTGGTCTACAAAGGCCGCGATCTCCGCTTCAAGGATGTGGTGCGCTCGTGCGCGATCAAAGAGATGTACCAGAGCGCGCCCGACTCCAACACGCGCCTGTTCAACCTGAAGAACTTCGAGCGCGAGGCCGGCCTGCTCGCCACCATCCAGCACCCTGCCACCCCCAAGGTCTACGATTTCTTTGAAGAGAATGGCCGCGTCTACCTGATCATGGAGCTGGTGGCAGGCAAAGACCTTGAGAGTGTGCTCGATGAGGCCCACGGCCCCCTCCCCGAGGCCCGCGTGATCAGCTGGGCTATTCAGATCTGCGATGTGCTGAGCTACCTGCATAGCCACGAGCCAGATCCGATCGTCTTCCGCGATCTCAAGCCATCAAATGCGATTGTCACCGCCGAAGACCGCATCGTGCTGATCGACTTCGGCATCGCGCGCACGCTTGAGCGCACCGACCGCAAAGGCACCATGATCGGCACCGAGGGCTACTCGCCGCCCGAGCAGTACCGCGGCATGGCCGAGCCACGTGGCGACATCTATGCCCTTGGGGCCACCCTGCACCACCTGCTCACCAATACCGACCCGCGCCTGCAGACACCGTTCACCTTCCATGAGCGGCCGATTAACAAGTTCAACCCCGAGATCAACCCCAACCTTGAGGCGATCATCGAGCGGGCGCTGGCCTACGAGGCCGATCAGCGCTGGTCGTCGGCCAGCGAGATGAAGCAGGCGCTGCTTAGCCTGGGCGGCACGGTTGCGATGCCCAGCAGCAGTGCCCCCGCCGCCACAAAGGTGGCAGCAGCCACACGCAGCAGCGCCACCAAAGCCGAGGTGATCTGGGCATTCAAGGCAGAAGATGAGATCCGATCCTCGCCCTGTGTGGGCAATGGGATGGTCTTTATCGGCTGCTATGATACCAACCTCTACGCGCTCGACGCCCTGCGCGGCGAGTTCCGCTGGAAGCACGCCACCGAAGGCGGGATCGCATCATCACCGGCTATCTGGCAAGATATCGTGATCTTTGGATCGGAAGATGGTGGGGTCTACGCCCTTGAGCAGCGGCGCGGCAGCCATCGCTGGGCCTACCGCACCGGCAAGCCGGTGCGCTCCTCGCCCCGCGTCGAAGACCGCGTGATCTTTGTCGGCTCGGATGACCAGCATATGCACGCGATCGATGGCCTGCGTGGCACCGGGATCTGGAAATATCGCACCTGGATGCCCATCCGCTCGTCGGCACGTGTGGCCAATGGCATGGTGTTCTTCGGCGGCAACGATGGCCATGTCTACAGCGTCGACATCCGCAACGGCGCGCTGAAGTGGAAACAGAAGACCCAACAGCCGATCATCTCATCGCCAGCCTTTGTCGATGGCCTCGTGATCGTCGGCTCGATGGATCAGAACATCTACGCGCTCGACTCCGAGGGCGGCTGGCCAGCCTGGAAGGTGCGCACCAATCACTATGTCAACTCCTCGCCCTTTGTGGCTGGCAACCGGGTCTATATCGGTGGGGTCGATGGCCTGATGTACGCGCTCGAAGTGAAGAATGGCCGCGCCGCCTGGAAGTTTGACACCGGCAGCCAGATCACATCCTCGCCCTATGTCGATGGTGGCCGGGTCTACTTCGGGGCGGTGGATGGCTATGTCTACTGCTTGGACGCCGCAACTGGCGACGTGATCTGGAAGCATACCACCGGCGGCCCTGTGGTCTCGTCACCTACCGTGAACGAGGGCATTGTCTACGTCGGCTCAATGGATCATCACCTCTACGCACTGAAGGCGTGAGGCAGACAAGCAGCGACCCCTAGCATATAGGGGTCATGTGCGAGTAGGTGATAATGCAGCACCCTGTTTTCAGCACAGACGAAACGGGCGCAGGGGGAGGCAACCCTGTGCCCCAGCCCGACGAGGCGCAGCCCCCAGCGGTTGAGGCTGCCGAGGCGCCACACCCCACAGCTGAGGCCGAAACCTCGTCGGTCGAGGCTGTCACGGCAACCTCGGCAGACGCACCCGATGACACATGGTGGCTAGAGAACCCTACAGCGGGCGAGCCACCGCCCACAGGCGACAGCCCCTACGCATCAGCAAGCAGCGACGAGAGCGCCATCACCACCCCGCTGCCCACGACTGCGCAGCCTGCCGATCTACCACCTGCCGCCGCACCCGCCGCGCCCTTCGAGCCGAGCGCCCACGGCCTAGCCTTTTCAGCCCAGCGTGATATTGGGCAGATCCGCTCGATCAACCAAGATAGCGTGTTTGGCATGATCGCCACCGTGCCACGGGCCAGCGGCGATGTACCGATCGGCATCTTCATCGTGGCCGACGGGATGGGCGGGCACGACGGCGGCGAAATAGCCAGCAGGATGGCGATCAGCACCGCAGCCAACTCGCTCATAGCCGATCTGATCATCCCCGCGCTCGACGAGGCGATGACCGATTCTATCCAGAGCATGCTCACCAAAGCCCTGCAGGAGGCCAACCGTGCGATCTGGAATGCCGCCCAGACCAATGGCACCGACATGGGCACCACCTGCACCGCCGCCCTGCTGATCGGCCACACCGTCTACATCGGCCATATCGGCGACTCGCGCGCCTACCTCGTGACGCCCGACCGCATGAAGCAGCTGACCAGCGACCACTCGGCGGTTGGGCGGCTGATCGAGCTTGGCCAGCTCAGCCCCGAGGACTCGCGCGAGCACCCCATGCGCTCGCACCTCTACCGCACGGTGGGCCAGTCGCCCGAGGTCGCGGTCGACTATGACTACTTCCAGACAGGCGAGGCCAGCCACCTGCTGCTCTGCAGCGATGGGCTATGGAGCATGCTCGATGACCCCGAGCTGCACCGCCTGATCAGCAGCACGATCTGGCCAGCCGACGCATGCCGGGCGCTGATTGCCCACGCCAACGCCGCCGGGGGCGAGGACAACATCTCCGCGATCGTGGTCTCGCTGGGCTAGGGGAAGGGCAGCACCGTGAACATCGGCATTGTGTTCGCAGCCTTGCGCGCCCGCTGGTGGCTACGCCACGCCGAGCTTGGTGGGGCGCGCATCCGTGTGTGGGGGCACCCGGTTGTCAAAAACCGCGGGCGGCTGCTGATCGCCAACCGCGTGCGCATCGAGTCGCGCATCACCCCTGTGGAGCTGGCGGTCGGCCCAGGCGGCACGCTTGAGATCGGCGAGAGCAGCTTTATCAACTATGGCTGCTCGATCGCCGCCACCGAGCGGATCAGCATTGGGCCACGGTGCAATATCGGCACCTACACCATCATCATGGACAACGACTTTCACCGGCTCGAGCCAGAGCGGCGCGAGGAGCGCCCACCATCGGCACCGATCACGATAGGCGAAAATGTCTGGCTCGGTGCGCGGGTGACAATCCTACGCGGGGTGACGATCGGCGCAGGCAGCGTGATCGGCGCAGGCAGCGTGGTGTCGCGCGATATCCCGCCGCGCTCGCTCGCAGTTGGCATGCCAGCGCGGGTCATCCGCGAGCTCTAGCCGCCAGCTCATCCCGAATTGTCGTAATCATAGGGTATCACAATACCTTATCTCGTAGTATTATTCTTGTGAAGAAGGGCACAGCCCACAGGCATCCAACCGCTCGTTCTGGGCACTTGGTAGAATGTAGGATGTAGGTATATGGCTCCTGGAATCCGCCTTCAACGCACTCTCAGCCGTACCACCCTAGCTGCCAGCACCGAGCAGCAGCTGCTCTATGTGCTTGTTGAAGCGACGCCAGAGGGAATCCCCACCCAGGCACCCAAACTGCCGCTGAATCTGTGCCTGCTGATCGACCGCAGCTCATCGATGCGCGGCGAGCGGCTTCAGCAGGTAAAAGACGCCGCCAACAAAATTGTTGATCAGCTTGCGCAGGATGATTTCTTCTCGCTCGTCACCTTCAACGACCGTGCCGAAGTGGTGGTCTCCTGCCAGCGCGCCTCGCAGAAAGCCGAGCTGAAGCGCGCGATCAACAGCATCGAGGCCTCGGGCGGCACCGAGATGGCCACGGGTATGGCGGTGGCACTCCAAGAGATCCAGCGTGCGATGATGTCACGCGGTATCAGCCGCATCATGCTGCTGACCGATGGCCGAACCTATGGCGATGAAGCGCGCTGCGTCGAGATCGCGCGCCGCGCCCAAGATCGCAGCATCGGCATCACCGCGCTGGGCATCGGGGTCGAGTGGAACGAAGATCTGCTGGAGACCATGACCGCCCGCGAGAATAGCCGCGCCCAGTACATCCTCTCAGCCAGCGATATCAGCCAGGTATTCAGCGAAGAGCTACATCGGCTGCACTCGATCTTCGCGCAGCGCGTGACGATGAGCGCGGCCCTACGCCCAGGCGGCATGCTGCGCGCCGCCGACCGGGTGCGCCCCTTCATCGCGCCGATCACGATCAGCGAGGAAAGCGAGCGCCGCTGGACCGGCAGCCTGGGCGACTGGCCCGGCTCGGATGCACACAGCATCCTGCTGGAGGTGGTGGTGCCGCCGCTGGAGGTGGGCGACCACGCGCTGCTCAAGCTGGGCCTACGCTACGACCTGCCCGCCGCCAACGCCCGCGACCAAGTGAGCGAGGATGTGGTGCGCATCAGCATACGCCCCGAGGCCGAGGTGGCCACCGAGGTTGACCCGCTGGTAAAACACTGGCTGGAGCGCCTGGTAGCCTATCGGCTGCAGTCAAGCGCATGGACCGATCTAGAGGCGGGGCGGATTGAGGAGGCAACCAAGCGGCTGCAGATGGCAGGCACGCGCCTGTTTGAGGCCGGTGAGCGCGAGCTGGCACGCACCATTCAAGAAGAGGCCACCCGCCTGCTGCGCAGCGGGGCCGCCAGCGACGAGGGACGAAAACGCATTCGCTTTGGCACTCGCGGCCTGATCGGCAGCCCAACGGAAGAGCAACCCCTAGAACACTGACCCTCACGCGATGAGAGAACTGGTGCTATGCAACGCTGCCCAAACTGTCAGGCCCAACAACTCGATGGTACTATCTTCTGCGCCGAATGCGGAGCATTGCTGTTTAGCGCCCCGCAGCACCATTCGACAAGCCTGATCGAGCCAAAAAAGATCGCCCTGCCCAAGCCCGCCCACGCGCCAGAGACAGCCCCCACGGTGGCCCCAGCCGAGATCCGCCTGTCGATATACATCCTCAGCACCAACCGCCAGGTGCGCCTGCCCCACCAGCAGCAGTTCCTGATCGGGCGGCGCGATGATGCGCGCGGTATCCACCCCGAGATCGACCTGAACGAGGATGGCGGCTATGACGCTGGGGTCTCGCGCCGCCACGCCCTGATCATCTGGAAAGATGACCACTATGAGGTAGAAGATCTGTCGAGCGCAAACGGAACCTTTGTCAACGACCGACGTGTGGCCGCCCAGGCGCGGCAGCCCCTGCACAACGGGGATGAGCTACGCTGTGGCATGCTCGGCCTACGCATTGAGATCAGCCCCTAACCCGCAGCAAACAGCCTTGGTATGGTGCACACATCATTTTTGAAAGGGAACATATATGGCGAAGACGGTTATCTTGCATATTGCGGGTGAAGATCCCATCTTGGCGGACATGGATCAAGATCCGGTGCCCAGCGATAACTTCATCCGGGTCACCAACCTGCGCAAGCGCGACGGGAAGGATGTGAGCTACCTGACCGCAGGCGTGCAGAGCGTCATCTACCCCTGGCACCGCATCACCTTTATCGAGCTGATGCCCAGCGAGGAAGAGCGGAGCTCGGTGATCGACTTCTTCCGCACCTAGGCGAGCACCACCGGCAGCATGCGCGACGGCGGGGCCTGTGCCCCGCCGTCGCGGCGTCTTGCAGCTAGAGCTGCAGCACGGTGCGCAGATCGCGCGCCGTGTGTAGCGTGGGGAGATCTACCCCCAGCATCACAATCGCCTGCGCCACCTCAGGGCGCACGCCGATCAGGATGATATCGGCCCCCAGCACCCGCCCGGCCCGGATGATCTGGATGATCCCCTGCCCCACCTGCGTGTCGATCAGCGGTATGCCGGTGATATCGATCAGCAGCTTGGTGGCGCGGTGCTCTTGGATGGCCCGCAGGGCCTGGCGCTGCATAGTGGTCATACGCTCGGCATCGATCGCGCCCACCAGCGGCATCACCAGGATCGACTCGCTGACCGGCAGCACTGGCACGCTCATCTCGCGGATCACCGCACGCTGCTCTTCCACTACCAGCATCTGCGCCGAGAGATCGTGCTGGGCCTGCTCGGCGCGCCTGCGGGCCTGCTCGGCCAGATCGATCTGGGCGCGCAGATCACTCTGCTGGGTATCGATGACATGGGCCATGTGGTTGAAGCTGCGCTGGAGATCGCCTATCTCGGTCTTGCTGGTGACGACGATCGGCTCGGCGCGCTGCCGATCGGTAAACAGCCGCAGCGCCTGGGTGAGCGCAACAAGCGGGTGGACAATCGCCCGCCGAAGCAGTAGATAGGCCCCAATCGCCGTTGCCAAAAGCAGCAGCAGGCTGACCACAACGCTCACCAGCACCTCTAGAACCATCTGCTTGGCAAGCTCGCAGGCCATATCTTGCTCGTAGGTCAGGGTCGCGTCGCTCTGCTCCTCCACCTCGCCCAGCAGATCCTCGCTCTGCTCGACAAGCTCGAACATCTCGTCGGACTGGCCCATTTCCACCTGCGCATCGGCTTTCACCGACACAGCCATCTGCTGCAGCAGCATAAGCAGGCTCTGGCGCTGCACATCCAAATCCTCGTAGCGTTGGGCTAGTGCGGCATCGCCAAAATCGGGCAGGCGCATCGCGCCGAGCGTATCCGAGGCCTGCCGAGCGTTGGCCAACGCCGCATCGATCTCTTCAAATTCGCTCTCCCTCGGGCTGAGCATGATCGATTGGGCCTCGATGATCACGCGATGGGCGCTGACATTAAAGTCATCGACAATTCGCGTGTGGAGCATAGTCCCATCGGTCAGCTGGAGCATGGTCTCGCGCAGGACAAGCGTGCGGTGGATGGTAAAAAGCGATGTAGCGAGCAGCACCAACAATACACCCAACGATCCCAGAAACACCAGTCGGGTTAGCCGTTTGGACATAGACAAACCTCCTGCCATACTCGGGGGGAGATTTCTCAGTACATGTGCAGCCGAGGGATACAGATTGCGGATGTGATCGGGCCGGGTTTCGCGCCGACGCCCGCATGCCTTGGTTAGGGACAACACCTGCAAACACCAGATCGCTTGTGCGGGATGCTCCCCACCACTATGCATCACCACCCAACGACCACACATCCCTAGCTGCTTACTTCTACCTCGCGCTCCTGGCGCTCGTCAGATCGGTAGGGCAGGTAGATATGAAAGGTGCTGCCGCGCATCGCCTGGCTCTCGACCTCGATGGTGCCGCCATGCAGCTCGACCAGCTGGCGCACGATCGCCAGGCCGAGGCCATTGCCCTGCTCGCCAGCAGTGCCGCAGCGATGCACGCGCTTGAACTTCTCGAACAAGTGCGGCAGCTCTTCGTCAGGGATACCCATCCCCGTGTCGGAGATCTGGATGGACACGCCGCTGATCGATGAGGCGACATCCACGCACACCGCACCTCCCGATGGCGTAAACTTGATCGCATTGCTCAGCAAATTGGTGAAGATCTGGGAGAGCTTGGTCCAATCGGCCAAGAGCATAATCTCGCCGGGCTGCACGTGCAGCGAGCAGGAGATCTGCTTGGAGCGCGCGGTCACGGTCAGGCCCTCGATCGACTGCGACGCCACATCGCTCACCCGCAGCATCATCAGATCCAGCTCGACCTTCCCCGCCTCCAGGCGTGAGAGATCGAGCAGCTTTCGCACCATATCGCTCAGGCGCTGCGCCGACGAGTAGATATTCTGAATCAGGCGGCGCGACTCGCCTGAGATCGAGTCATCATCCAGCAGGAAATCGGCGGTGGTCTGGATGGCCCCGAGCGGCGAGCGCAGATCGTGCGAGGCGATGGCCAGCAAGTTATCCTTGAAGGCATTCAGCTCGCTCAGGCGCACATTGGCCTCGGCCAGCTCGGCGGTGCGCTCGGCGACCCGGCGCTCCAGGCCCGCGTTCACCATCTCCAGCTCATCCACCTTCTGCAGCAGCTTATTCAGCAGCAGGCTCTGGTGCTCTTGCTCGAACGAGTCCTCTTGGGGCGGCGGCTGGTAGGCCTGCGGCTCGCCGAGCACGAGCTGCACCATCTGTAGGATGGCCTGCGGCTCGGCGGGCTTGGCCAGCAGATGCACCACGCCGCAGGCCTCGGCCAGCGAGCGCGCCTCGGACTCGAGGTAGGTGGCGGTGTAGAAGACCACCCGCGTGCTGGCGATCTGGGGGTCGTTGCGCAGGCGGCGGACAAATTCGAAACCATCGATAGCGGGCATCAAGACATCGGCGATCACCAGATCTGGCTGAGCGGCACGCGCGAGCGCCAGCGCCTCTTCGGCATGCTCGGCCTCGATTAGGGTGTGCCCAACATAGCTCAGCAGCGTGACCAGAAACTCGCGGTTCGCCGCTCGATCGTCTAGGATGAGGATCGTCGCCATACTATCGCTCCCATTCGCTGCGAAGGCATATCGATCTCTTCGAGCAAAATATGCAGTCGATCGGGCGAAAAGACGTGGGGGTGCGCCCAAACCAAGCACCACATGGCGTTCTATCGCTCAACGGATTGTGGCTGAGTGGATAATAATACAGATCTTCGGCAGCAGTGCGTCACGTTTATGTACCGAGATGGGATCAAAACCGCCACAGCAGCGCATTTACAGGCTGGGGCTATAGGGGTAATGGCTCAATGGGAGCCGATGCCATACCGCTGGTATGTGCTGCAAGCGAACCGCATGCGGTATTTCTGCTCGAAATGTGTAAAAAGCGTGGCTGGCGAGCCATCTTGGCCAAGCGCACAAACAAGATCGAGCAGCCATACACAGGTCGGGCAGCGCCAGAGCACACAAAGGTGCCAGCTAGAGCATGGATGATGTTCATGATAACAAACGCGGGGCGCTGCGGCTTTGGTGGAAAAGCGGGGTGGTTGACCTGAGGCGGAAGCGGGGCCTGTGCTAGCGAGCGGGCATGCCGTAGACAATCTGCGGGTGGCCATCGCGCGACTGGATGCGGAACTCGGTGGGCTGCCAGGGGTGCTGGGCGTGCCGCCGCAGGGCGTAGTAGGCGCTCATATCGCAGAGCATGCCATAGCTGGATGAGGACAGGGCGATGCGCTCGATCTGCACCGCCTGCTCGACGGGGTCGCCGATAGCGCAGTAGCCCAGGCCAGGCAGCGATGTGATCGCCACCACCCCGCTGGTGATGCTGAGCGCCAGCGGCGAGCCGCGCCACGAGGCGCGCAGCGAGTCGGCGGCGGACACGGCGGCCAGCAGCGAGACCTCGGGGGTGAGGTCGGTGAAGGCCCCAAAGACCAGCATGATCGCGTCGCCGCAGGGCTGCAGCAGCGCGCCGTACTGCTGGGCGGTGGCCTGGGCCGAGTCGGCCAGGGCCTGCCAGGCCGAGACAGGTGGGTGCAGCGGGCTGCGGCGCACCGTGGGGCCAAGGCAGCTGACCATCAGCACCGCCGCCGTGCGCTGGCTGCCGCCGCCGGGCAGCGAGCCATCGAACAGGGCGCGCACCCCGGCCTCGGGCAGGGCTGCGGCCCCGCTAGCGCGCAGCTTCTCCTGCAGGCGCTGCTCCTGCACCATGGTGTTGATCGCGCGGCACAGCTCGCCCCAGGCCCCGCGCGGCACCTCTAGCTTCTCAAGCGGGTGGCCGAGCACCAGCCGCTGGGCCAGGTGCCGAACCCGGGCGTTGCGCTGCTCGATGTCGAGCAGCAGCGCGCCCACGATCACCACCAGCGCCGCCGCGATCGGCTGGCCAATAGCGGCGAAGAGCGCGGCGGCGGCGATGCCGCTGGCGCACACCAGCGCCCATCGCGATTCACGACGGCGGACCCAGCCCGCCAGCTTTGAGACCTTCATTTGGTATCCCCAACCCTATCCCTGATGGAGATTGAGGATACCATATACGAGGGCATGCTAACGAGGTAAGAAGATTACGGGTCTGTGACACCCCGCAGGAGATGGGGCGGGGCGGGCAAGGGGATGCAGCTGCCTGCAAGGAGCGCGACACAGCCGAGCGTGCGCGACGCACACCCGGCTGCGACAGACCGCTACGAGTCCTCGCGCAAGATATAGCCGACGCCGCGCACCGTGTGGATCAGGCGCGGCTCGCCTGCGGCCTCCAGCTTCTGCCGCAGGTAGCGCACATATACCTCGATGATATTGCTCTCGCCGCCGAAGTCGTAGCCCCACACCCGATCGTAGATCACCTCGCGGGTGAGCACCTGCTGCGGGTGGCGCATGAACAGATCGAGCAGCTCGTACTCTTTGGCGGTCAGCTCGACACGGCGGCTGTCGATGCGCACATCGTGGGCGGCGGTATCCATCTCGATCGGGCCGTAGCGCAGCACGGCGGGCTGGCTCTCGCGGGTGCGGCGGCGCAGCTGCACGCGGATGCGGGCGATCAGCTCCTCGAAGGCGAAGGGCTTGACCAAGTAGTCGTCGGCCCCGGCCTCAAGGCCGGTAACACGG
This sequence comes from Chloroflexia bacterium SDU3-3, assembly GCA_009268125.1. NCBI lineage: Bacteria > Bacillati > Chloroflexota > Chloroflexia > Chloroflexia bacterium SDU3-3. The sequence goes on from WBOU01000006.1 coordinate 298,744, forward strand.
TCGGCCACATCGGCGCGGGCGGTGAGCATGAGAATGGGCACATCGGATGCGGCGCGCAGGCGGCGGGCGACCTCCAGGCCGTCGATGCCGGGCAGCATCAGGTCGAGCACCACCAGATCCGGCGGGCGCTCGCGGGCGGCGGCGAGGCCCGCCAGGCCGTTGGCTGCGACCTCGACCGTGAAGCCCTCGAAGGCTAGGCCGCGCCGCAGGTAGTTGCTGATCTCAGGCTCGTCCTCTATCACTAATATATGTTCTGGCATGCTGTTTCTTTTTACCTATCAGCGATCTAGAGGTTTATTGTACCAGCGCAATAGGCGGGCTGCAAGACGCGGTGCATCCCTCTTTCGTAGGTGTTAGGCGTAGTCAAATTATATGATCTAGGCCTATTGGCTGCGCCACAGCTAGGATCGGATGTGGTAGGCGAGCACCAGCAGGTTGTGGCGCTGGCCCTGGCGATCCAGCGCGTGCTCGCTCAGCACGCCCTCGACACGGAAGCCAAGCCGCTCGAAGATCGCCTTACCGCCCACCTGGGTCTCCAGCATCTCCACGATCACCTTGTCCACGCCCAGGTCGCGAGCAGCGTCGAAGATCGCGTCGGCCATGGCGGTGCCTAGGCCGCGCCGCCGCCAGTCGGGGCGGGTGAGCAGGCGGATGTCGCCCACGTGCTTCGACCAGCCGGGCAGGCGGCGCACCGCGCTGTAGCCGATGATCTGGCCATCGGCCAGAGCCACGATCTGCCGCCAGTTCTCGGCGAACGATGCGTTGACGAGCCGAGTGATGATCTCGGGGCTATGGTAGTCATCTTCAAAGTAGATCACGTCGTCGGTGGGGAGCGCGGCGCCAAACTGCAGCATGGCATCTCGATCTTGCTCGCCTAGCGCGCGGATGGTCACTTCTGTCCCTTGGCGGAGGATGGTGAGCGGCGGCACAACGGCGTGTGGCTCGGTCATAACGCTGACTCCTATGGTGTGACTTTTTGCACAATCACGATAGTAGACTATTATACCATTATCATATCGCTTTTAAGAATGTTAACACAGCCCATGTCTGCACCGCTCGCTCGCTTTTCCCGCCACTGGCGCGCCATCGGCGGGGCCGCCCGCCTCTACCTCGCGCATATCGCGCTGCTCACAGCTGGGCAAGCGGTCATCGAGCTGTTTTTCAACCTGGCCATCCGCCAGTTTGGCTACAGCCTGGCCGACCTGGGGCAGATCGCCACGGCGGCGGTGGCGGCCTCGGCGGCGCTGAGCCTGCCGCTGTGGTGGCTGGCCAGCCGTATGGGGCTGCGCAGCGCGCTGCTGCTGAACGGCGCGCTGCAGGCCTGCGCCACGGCGGCCTACGCGCTCGCGCCATCGCTGGGCTGGCTGCTGGCGGCATCGGCGCTGTCGGGGGGCAGCGCGGTGCTGCTGCAGGTGAGCGCCGCCCCGCTGATGATGCGCCACTCGGATGCGGCGACCCGCGACACGCTGTTCAGCGCCAACAGCGCGATCGGTATCGGCGTGGCGGGGCTGGCCAGCCTGCTGGCGGGGCCGCTGCCAGGGCTGCTAGGGGCAGGGGCCAGCGGCTACCGCGCGGCGTTCCTGGTCGCGGCGGCGGGCACGCTGGTGGCCTGCGTGCCGCTGCTGCCCTGGTGGCCAGCCTGGCGCGAGGCCGCACCCAGAACCCCTGATCTGCCCAGCGCGGGCGAGGCCGCGCCCAGCGCGCCCGACCAGCCTGGGCCGCTGGCGCTGCTGGTGGCGCTCTGGCGCGATGCGCCCGCCATCCTGGCGCTCGCGATCTCGCCCGCGCTGATCTCGGTGGGCGCGGCGCTGCTGGTGCCCTACTTCAACCTGTTCTTCCGCAGCACCTTTGGCGCGTCGGATGCGGCGCTGGGCCTGATCTTCGCGCTGATGAATGTGGCGACGGGCGCGGCGGTGCTGGCCGGGCCGCTCTTCAGCAGGCGCTACGGCAAGGTGGCCACGATCGTACTAGGCCAGGCGCTCTCGCTGCCGTTCCTGCTGCTCATGGGCTTCGCGCCCAGCCTGGGCGTAGCGGTAGGCGCGGCGATGCTGCGCGGGGGCCTAATCAACATGGCGCAGCCGCTCTACCACGCCTTCGCCATGGAGCGCACGCGCGAGGCGCTGCGACCGACGGTGATCGGCATCATCGGCGGGGCCTCGACGGTGGGCTACCTGTTCGCGCCCAGCGTGAGCACCTGGGTGCAGGCCAGCTACGGCTTCGGGCCGCTGTTTCTAGCCACCGGTGGCTGCTACCTGCTGGCCACGCTGGCCACGGCGGCGCTGTTCCTGCGGCGCGGGCGGGCGGTGGTACAATAGGCCGGTTCGCACAGGGAAAGAAAGCGATCTGTGATCCAACCTATTCGGCAAACTGTTCTGCGCCGCAGCCCGCTTGCTGCCGCGCTCGTCGCAGTGCTCGCGCTGGCCATCGGCCTTGGTATGACCTGGGCGCTGACCGCGCCGCCGTGGAGTATGCGCGCCACCGTGGGCGGCGAGGACTCGGCGCTGCTGGGGGCGGGCTACTATACCAAAGAGGTGACGGGCGAGGGCGTGGCCTTCCGCTGGACTAACGGCCCCGCCGGGTTCCACATCCCCTACCTGCGCTCGCAGTACATCGTCTCGTTTCGCGCCGACACCGGCACCGGCCAGCCCTACACGCTGAAGCTGCTGGATGGCCAGCGCCGCTGGGCCACGTTTGGCATCCAGCCGGGCTTCCGCACCTACCACGTGCTGTGGCCTGCGCCGGTGGCCGAGTTCGCCCCCGCCGGGCTGGGCGCGCACGAGTTCACGCTGCTGGCCGAGGCCCGCCCGCTGCGCGAGGGCGACGACCGGATCTATGGCATGGCAATGAGCCAGATCGGCGCGCGCGACCTAGCGGTTGGGAGCGCGCCCATCGCGCCCATGCTGCTGGTGGGCCTGGCGCTGCTGGCGCTGCTGGCGCTGCTGGTGCCGCTCACGCGCTGGCGGGCAGGCGCGCTGCTGGGCGCGGCGGCGGGGCTGCCGCTGCTGTTCTGGCTGCTGGCCTGGAACCCGCCCACCGCGTCGTACACCTGGCTGCCAGCGGTGTGGCTGCCGGGGGCCACCGCGCTGGCGCTGGTGGGGCTGGCGCTGGCGCGGGCGGCGGGCGGGGCGCGCTGGGCCGCGCTGGCGGCCTGCGCGGCGGTGCTGGCGCTCTTCGCCGCGCTGCTGGTGAGCCTGGGCAGCTTCTGGGCGCTCACCGGCCCCGACTACGGCTGGCACCTGAACCACGGCGGATCGTGGGATCGGGTGTTCCGCGCCCACGGCTTCTACCCGTTTGGCTTCCCACTGCTGCTCTACCTGGGCCAACTGGCGGGCGGGCAGGATGTGCTCTTTGGCCGTGCGGCGGGCGGGCTGGCCACCATCGCCACCATGGCCGCGACCATGGGGCTGGCCTGGCGCATATGCGGGCGGGCCTACGGCTGGCTGGGTGGCGCGCTGCTGCTGGGCGCGCCCATGGTGGTGGCCTATGGCACCCTGGCCAGCACCGACGCGCCGCTGGCGGGCTGGGTGGCCCTGGCGCTGCTGGCGCTCTGCTGGGATGAGCGGCCCACCTGGCGCGGCGCGGCCCTGGGCGGGCTGGCGCTGGGCCTAGGCTACCTGTTCCGCTACCAGGCCATGGTGCTGCTGGCCCCCGCGCTGCTCTGGCTGCTGCTGCAGCCCGCCCCCGAGCAGCTGCCCCAGCGGCTGGCCTGGCTGCGCCGCGCCGGGCGGCTGGCGCTGCCGCTGGTGTGCGGCGCGGCCTTCGTGCTGGCCACCGCGCCCCAGTGGCTGCTCGACATCCGCGACTTCGGGCGGCCCTTCTACACCACGCAGTTCACCAACATCTGGGTGTTCGCGTTCGGCGGCCAGAGCGGCCCGCCCGGCGACACCAGCATGCAGCAGATGCTGAACACGCTCACCTTCGACCCCTCGCTGCTGTGGCGGCACTGGATGGACAACATCCAGCTGGCCGGGCAGCAGACCCTGCACGAGGCGCTGGTGTGGCCGTTTGGCGTGCTAGCCCTGATGGGCGTGGCGCTGGGGCTGCTGGGCCTGCGCGACCGGCGCTACCTGCTGCTGGCGCTGTGGGTGGGCGTCTACACCGCCGCCGTCACACTGACGTATAATAAGGAGCGCTTTTTCCTGCCTGTCATGCCAGCGCTGGTGCTGTTCGCCGTCGCCACGGTGCGCCAGCTGGCCGAGCGGGCGGGCGCACACCGCTGGCAGCGCGTGGCCTACGCCGCCGCCAGCGCGGCGCTCTGGTGCTGGGCTATGCTGCACCTGATGGATGCCCAGCGCGAGCTTATCGTCTACCTGTCATTTTGAAGGAGTCTTTCTGTGAGCAAAATTGGACGCAACGAACCATGCTGGTGTGGCAGCGGCAAGAAATATAAGCACTGCCACCTCGCTATCGACGAGGCAGCCGCAGCCGATCAGCGCAAGCTGAAGCAGGCGGGCGACGCGCTGCTGCCGCGCATCGTCGAGCGCGCCCAGATGCATACCGCCGCCATCCCGGCGGCCTTCACCCAGTACTGGAACGGCAAGTATACCTCCGACCAGATGGCCAACCTAGATGACATCGAGGATCGCGGGGCCGAGCGCTTCCTCACATGGTTCGCCTTCGACCACCCGCTGGAGGATGGCCAGACCCTGGTGGAGCAGCTGGCCAGCGGTGCCGCCGAGGACTTCCCGCTGAGCGAGGACGAGGCCAAGGTGCTGGGCCAGTGGAAGGCCGTGCGGCTCCAGCCCTATGTGATCGACCGGATCATCAAGGGCAAAGAGATCATCGTGCGCGAGCTGCTGGGCGAGACCGAGTACCCGATCGAGGACCACGCCGCCTCGCGCCACGTGGAGGTCGGCGAGGTGCTGATCGTCCACCTGCTGCCGCTGGGCAGCCGCTTCTACATTGGCGGCGCGGCTGCCCACCTGACGCCGGACACCGCCGACAAGCTGCGCGAGTTCGCCGACCTGCACGTGCAGGCCCTGCGCCGCGAGCAGCCCGAGGCGGGCTACGCCGACCTGCTGCGCACCCAGTCGCATGTGCTCAACCACTTCGTGATGGAGCTGCCGGTGGAGGAGCCAGACCCCACAGTGTTCGACCGCATCCTGCTGCAGACCCGCACGGCCCTGGCCCTGGCGGGCGAGTCGGTGGGCCTGGGGCGGCCTAGCGAGAAGCGCGAAGACTAAGCAGCTTCGCCAAACGTCAGCGGGCACAGGTGGCATTCTACCCTAATAAATGCCGCCTGTGCTTTTTTTTGCGCAGCGTTCCACAGCATATTGGGACAAAATGCCACAGCATAATGAGACAGTCCCATCTGCTTTTCACGCCTGCCTCTCCATGCAAGGCATCAGAATGAGAAACGGCCCCAGCATGACAGATAATGAGCAAATGGTGAGCAGAAAGCAATAGACTTGACATGTAAAAATATGGTAAAAATAGCCTCAAGAACCCCGCAGTCGCACTAGCGTTATTCGAGCAAGCGGGGCCGTAGTGGAGAGCAACGCACTATGCCACACATCCTTGTTGCCGACAACGACAGCTCAAGCCTACAGACCAACGCCGGGCTGCTTGAGCAGGCCCGCTACCATGTGACCCGCGCCAGCAGCAGCCGGGAGATCATGCGCGTTGTTGCACAGCAGATGCCCGATCTGGTGCTGATGGAGGCGGTGCTACCCGACCAAGAGGGCTTCGAGGTCTGCCGCCGCATCCGCCGCGTCTCCGACGTGCCGGTGGTATTCCTGAGCAGCCGCGCCCGCGCCGAGGACAAGGTCGAGGGCCTGCGCCTAGGGGCCGACGACTACCTGGCCAAGCCCTGCCAGCCCGCCGAGCTGCTGGCCCGCATCAACGCCGTGCTGCGCCGCGCCGAAAGCTCGCGGCAGCCGCCCAAGACCACGCTGGCCGTGGGCGAGTGGGAGCTAGACCCCATCCGGCAGACGTGCATGATCGACCAGAAGCGCTCGGTCGAGCTGACCCCGCGCGAGGTGCACCTGCTCTCGTTCCTGATGAAGCGCTGCGGCCAGGTCTGCACCAACAACCAGATCGTGCGCCACGTATGGGGCTTCACCGGCCAGCAGGCGCGCAGTATTGTGGCCACCTCGATCTGGCGGCTGCGGGCCAAGCTGGAGAAAGACCCGCAGGAGCCAGCGCACCTGCTCACCATCCGCAACATCGGCTACAAATTCATGGAATAGCCACCGCTCTTGTTCTGTTGTTCCGGCGGGCGCGAGGCCTTTTGTTCCCCTCACGCCCGCTTTTTATGTCTTGCAGCCGCCCAGTACCCCACACAAAAACGCCGCCTAGCCCTTTGCAAAGGGCGGGCGGCGTTTTTGACCAGTGTGAGAAACCTACTCGGGGATGGAGGCCACGCGGTACGCCGCCACCTGCGCCACCAGGGCGTGGGGCAGCCGCCCTTCGACATAGGTGCCCTCGGCCTCGAAGCGCTCGGAGTCGACCAGGCCGCGCTGGTGCCACATGGCCACCAGATCGTTGCGGCGGTAGGGGATGAATGCCGAGAGCGTGTCCATCCGCTGTGCAAGGGTCTGCTCGATCCGCGCCAGCAGATCGGGGATGCCCCAGCCCTTGTAGGATGACACCGCGATATGGTCGTCGGGCAGGCCAAGCTCCTTGGCCAGCTGCGCCACCTCGCGCTCATCCACGCCCTCCAGCAGGTCGACCTTGTTCAACACGGTGAGCACGGGCTTCTCGCCCACGCCCAGCTCGGCCAGGGTGTCCAGCACGGTCTGGGTCTGCTGGGCCGCATTCTGGTGGGTGATGTCGAGCACGTGCAGCAGCAGGTCGGCCTCCTTGATCTCCTCCAGGGTGGCGCGGAAGGCCGCAACCAGCTCGGTGGGCAGCTTCTGGATGAAGCCGACGGTGTCGGTGAGCAGCATCTGCTGGCCACCCGGCAGATCCACCTGGCGCGTGGTGGGGTCGAGCGTGGCAAACAGCCGATCCTCGGCGCGCACGCCCGCGCCCGACACGGCGTTCAGCAGGGTGGATTTACCCGCGTTGGTGTAGCCCACCAGCGCCACGATCGGCGTGCCGCTCTCGCGGCGGCGCGCGCGGTACAGCTCGCGCTGGCGGTGCACATCGGCGATCTGCCGCTCCAGCAGGGCGATGCGGTGGCCGATCATGCGGCGGTCCAGCTCCAGCTGGGTCTCGCCGGGGCCGCGCAGGCCCACCACGCCGCCAGCGCCGCCCGACCCGCCAGCGCCGCCGCCGCCGCCCGCCTGGCGCTCAAGGTGGGTCCAGGCGCGGCGCAGCCGGGGCAGCAGGTACTTGTACTGGGCCAGCTCCACCTGGATGCGGCCCTCGTGGGTGCGGGCGTGCCCGGCGAAGATATCGAGGATGAGGCCGGTGCGGTCGATCACGCGCGCGCCCAGGGCGGCCTCGATATTGCGCGACTGGCTAGGGGTCAGCTCGTCGTCGAAGACCACCACGTCGTAGCGCAGCTCGGCGCGCAGCTCGGCCACCTCCTGGATCTTGCCAGGGCCGACGTAGTGCTTGGGGTAGGGCTGCTTGATGCGCTGGGCGGCGCTGCCCACCACCTCCAGCCCCGCCGTGTCGGACAGCAGCGCCAGCTCCTGCAGCGAGTCCTCGGCGGACCACTGGCTGCGCCCGCCGGTCAGCTCGGTGCCGATCAAAAATGCGCGCTCGCGGGGGGCCTTCGTCTCGTGAAGGCCGCGCACAGCAGGCTGCTGGGAAAGCGTTTGCTCGGAAATAGCCGTTGCTCCTTGCTTTGCCGCATTGGGGTGCGGCATAGTCTCTAAGACAAAAGCGCCCCGACCTGTGGCCGAGGCGCTGCATATCTACTGTTGTCTTCGAATGCGATTATGTCCACCACAGGAAATGTTTTGTTTCCAACATTGTACCATGCGGCCAACACATCCCACAACCGCCAGCGCTTGGGTCTATGCGTTCTCATTCGGCAGAATATTTTACCACCAAGACTCCAAGACCCCAAAAAAAGGATTCAATGACCACGAAGACGCGAAGGAAAAAGGAAGGGAAACCTTCGTGCCTTCGCGTCTTCGTGGTAACAAATCTTTGGTGAATCAAGAGCGCATCGGCCCTGGCTTAGCGCTGGCGGATCTTGCCGCGCTCGCTGTCCTCGCCGAAGCCCAGCGCGGTGTCGACGATATAGAGCGGGCGGCGCTTTACCTCGTCGTAGATGCGGCCAAGGTACTCGCCGATGATGCCCAGGAAGATCAGCTGCACGCCGCCGAAGAACAGCACCGCCACCAGCGTGGATGCCTGGCCGTAGAAGGCCTGGTCGCCCGCGACGCCCGTCCAGTTGAACAGGCGCAGCACCACCACCACGATCAGGAACAGCAGGCACAGCGCGGCCACGAAAAAGCCAAAGTAGGTGGCCAGCTGCAGCGGCAGGTACGAGAAGGTGGTGATACCATCCATGGCGAGGCGCACCATCTTCTTCATGGAGAACTTGGTCTCGCCCGCCTTGCGCGGGTCGCGGTCGTAGCGGATGCCGGTCTGCTTGAAGCCGACCCACACCGAGAGGCCGCGCATAAAGCGGTTGTACTCGCGCATGGAGATCAGGGCGTCCACCACCTTGCGGTCCATCAGGCGGAACTCGCCGGTGTCCACCGGGATCTCCACGCTGGTGATGCGGGTGATCAGGCGGTAGAAGGTGGAGGCGGTGAACTTCTTGAACCAGGTCTCGCCCGCCCGCTCGGCGCGCTGGGCGTAGATCAGGTCGTAGCCCTCGCGCCACTTCTCGATCAGGCGCGGCAGCACATCCGGCGGGTCTTGCAGGTCGGTGTCCATCACGATGATGGCCTGGCCGCTGGTGTAGTCTAGCCCGGCGGTGAGCGCGGCCTGCAGGCCGAAGTTGCGCGAGAAGTTCACGACCTTGACGCGCGGGTCGCGCTCGTGGATCTCGCGGATGATGCCGGGGGAGCGGTCGCGCGAGCCGTCGTTCACCAGGACGATCTCGAATGGCTCGCCGTGCTGCTCAAGCACCTCGGCCACGCGGGCGCAGAACTCGGCGATCAGCGCCTCTTCGTTGAACACTGGGCCGACCACCGAGATGACCGGACGTTCCTGCGCGTCGGCTTTGCGCTTGTCGGGTGTAGTGTATGTGTCGATCATGTTTCTGTGCTTCCTGGCGCGGCTCACATCGGCGCGCTCCTGGCAGCTATTGTACCATAGCCCTAGCCCGCCACCTCGCGCATCTCCAGCCAGTTCGGCCCCGCCTCTACATCCACACGTAGGTTCACATTCTCCAGCTCGACCGCGCCCTCCATCTGGTCGCGCACCAGCGCTATCGCCTGCTCTAGCTCGGCCTCGGGCACCTCCAGGATCAGCTCGTCGTGCACCTGCAGCAGGATGCGGGTGGCCATGCCGCGCTCGCGGATGGCGCTGTCGACCATGATCATGGCGCGCTTCATGATATCGGCGGCGGTGGCCTGGATAGGCGCGTTGATCGCCTCGCGCTCGGCGGCCTGGCGGCGCGGGCCACTCACCTTCAGCTCGGGCATCGAGCGGCGGCGGCCATACAGCGACTGCACGAAGCCGTCGCGGCGGCCCGCATCCAGCGTCATGTCGATATACTGGCGGATGCCGGGGAACTGCTTGAACATCTGGTCGATCAGGGCCTGGGCCTCGCTGCGGCTCGTGCCGATGCGCGGCGCGAGGCCAAACGAGCTGATACCGTAGATGATGCCAAACACCGTGGTCTTGGCCACGCGGCGCTGGTTGCTGGTCACCTCGGCGGCGGGCACGGCAAACAGCTGAGCGGCGGTGGCGGCGTGGATGTCCTGGCCCTCGTTGAAGGCGGCCACCATGTTCTCATCCTGCGTGATCGAGGCCAGCACGCGCAGCTCGATCTGCGAGTAGTCGGCGGCGACGAACTGGCAGCCCGGGGCGGCCACAAAGCCGCGCCGGATCTCGCGGCCCTCATCGCTGCGGGTGGGGATGTTCTGCAGGTTGGGGTCGTTCGACGACAGGCGGCCCGTGGCCGCGCCGAGCTGGCTGTAGGTGGTGTGGATGCGGCCATCCTCGCTATTCACCAGCTCGGGCAGGGCGTCGACGTAGGTCGACTTGAGCTTGGAGAGCTGGCGGTGCTGGAGGATGAGCGTGATGATGTGGTAGCTGGCGTCGTCGGCGTGGCGGTCGCGCAGCGACTCCATGGCCTGGGCGGTCAGCGAGAACTGGCCGGTCTTGGTCTTCTCCAGCCCTGTGGTGTCCAGCCCCAGCTTGCTGAACAGCACATCGGAGAGCTGCGCGCCCGAGTTGATGTTGAAGGGCATATTGCCGTTGTAGGCGTAGATCTCCTGCTCCAGCGCGGCCATGCGCTCGCCCAGGGTCTTGCCCAGGTTGCGCATGTAGTCGGCGTTGATGCCGATGCCAGCGGCCTCCATGCGCACCAGCACGGGGATGAGCGGCATCTCCAGCTGGTCGAAGATCCAGGCCACCTTGGGCAGCGCGTCGAGCTGCGGGCGCAGCGCCTGGAACAGCCGCAGCGTCATGTCGGCGTCGGCGGCGGCGTAGGGCGTGGCGCGGTCGAGCGGCACCTGGGCGAAGGTGATCTGGCTTTTGCCCTTGCCGATCAGCAGATCGATGTCGGTCATCGGCTCGGGCAGGCGCAGCTCGCTGAAGGCCAGCTCCTTCAGGCCCTTGCGCTTGTCGAGCAGCGCGGCGGCCAGCATGGTGTCGAATGTCACGCCTTCGACCGCCACGCCCGCGTGCAGCAGCAGCTCCACGTCGAACTTGGCGTTGTGGGCATACTTGGGCCTGCTGGCGTCGGCGAAGAAGGGCCGCAGCGCGTCGAGCACCACATCCTTGGGCAGCTGCGGCTCGCCGGTGGTGTGGCCCACCGGGATGTAGGCGCTGGCCCCCGGCTGCGTGGCGATCGAGATGCCCACCAGCGCGCTCTCGAACGGGCGCAGGCCATCCGACTCGGTGTCGAAGGCGAAGCCGGGCGCGGCGGCCAGCTCGGCCAGCAGCGCATCCAGCTGGGGCTGGGTGGTGACGGCGTAGTAGCGCCCGAACATGGCGGGCATGGGGCCAGCGGCCAGCGGCGCGGCCACGCCGCCCACGGCCTCGCCGCTATCGAACATGGCCAGCTGCTGCGGGCCGCTGGGCGTGGGGACGGCGGGGGCGGGCGCGTCGAACATGCTGATCTGGCCATCGGCGCGCGGCGCGGGCGCGGCGGGCAGGTCGCGCACCTCGATGCCAGCGGTGCCGCTGGGCGGCAGGCGCTTGATCAGGCTGGTGCCCATCTCTAGCTCCTGGAACAGGCCCAGCACCGCCGCGCGGTCGTAGCTGCCGATCTCGGTGGCGGCCAGATCTAGCTGCACCGGCGCGTCGCACACGATGGTGGCCAGCTTTTTGGAGAACAGCGCGGCATCCAGCTGGCCCGCCAGCGGCTTGCGATAGCGGTTGGGCACCTCGTCCATGCGCTCGTAGATCTGCTCGACGGTGCCGAACTGGTTCAGCAGCGCGATCGCGCCCGCCTCGCCGATGCCCTTGACACCGGGGATGTTGTCGGAGGTGTCGCCCTTGAGGCCGCGCAGGTCGGCCAGCTGCGTCGGGCGCAGGCCCTTGTAGCGCTCGACCACCGCCGCCTCGTCGTAGATGGTGGTGGTCTTGTTGCCGCGCGCGTAGGGGTTGGCCAGCAGCACCCGCACGTGGTCGTTCACCAGCTGCAGGGTGTCGGTGTCGCCGGTGAGGATGAGCGAGCCGACGTCGGCCTGGGCGGCCTGCACCGAGAGCGTGCCGATCACGTCGTCGGCCTCGAAGCCCTCGGCGGTGTAGATCGGGATGTTCAGCGCCTGCACCGCCTGCTTGATGCGGTCGAGCTGGGGGTGGAACTCCTCGGGGGTCTCGGCGCGGCCCGCCTTGTAGGCGTCGTACATATCGTCGCGGAAGGTGCGCCCGATGTCGAAGGAGACCGCCAGATAGCGCGGGCGGTGCTCCTCGACCGCGCCCAGCATGATCGAGAGGAAGCCGTAAACCGCGTAGGTCGGCTCGCCGGTGGATGCGCGCATGCCTGCCTCGCGCAGGGCGTGGAAGGCGCGGAAGGCCAGGGCGTGGCCATCGATCAGCAGCAGGGTCGGGCGCTCGGTCATCCTCGTCTCTCCTTCTTGTGCGACATCGGCTTGATATTATACGCCGATCCGAACATATGAGCAACAATTCTGGCGGGTAGATCCGTTTGGTACCGCCGCCTAAGAACCTAGCGAAAATCCAGCCTTCACCTCCCACAATCAATCATTTAATACGATTCACATCTCATATATCGCTCATTGTGCAAATATCTTAACCTCAAACAAACATAAAAATTAACATATACCTTTCTATTTACTATAAGTCAAATATATGTAAATAAATAAGCTGTTGACAAATTAATTCCGCCCTATATACTCATTTTACACACTAACAAAACAATAATCAGCGCATCAAGCACCCTTAACCGATCTATAACATGCAATACGGCATGTTTAGATATCGTATTCTTTTCCACACAAGGAGTTCGTATGAAGTTCAGTTGGAAATCGCTCGGCATGGCTGTCGGCGGCCTTGCTATCGTTCTCAGCTCAACCATGACCGCAGCCCCCGCCGTTGCCGCGCCAAGCTATACACCACCGGGCACAGGTACCTACGACGCGCAGCCACCCTCGCAGGCAGGATATGTAACCTACAACACTGCTGACCCAAGCAACCCTGGCTGGGGCACGCTGCTCAACGAGCCGCTGGCAGCGTGGAACACGATTGTGTACGCGACAACACCAGGGAATAGCGTTTCGTTCCAGTTCGCTCCAGAGAGCACATCAATCGGGTTCATGTACTCCATGGCGGCAAACCGAGGTTCTTTTCGGGTTGAGCTTGATGGTCAGACGATTGATCAGATCAATGCCTATGCACCCGAAACCCGACGCCAAGTCATCAAGACATGGCCGGTATCAACTCATAACAGCAACCATGTCATCACTATCTATCTCCTTCCTGGCGCGCCCAATGGCATCATCGATTTTGATGCCTTTATCGTCAACCAAGATGCCGCGCCGGGGTTGACCACAATTGATGACTCGGACACATTGATGCGCACCATTGGCACATGGACTCGTGACACGGCAGCAACTGGCGCAATCAATAACACGCAGACATTCTCACAGACGCCAGGTCAGGTGATCCGGCTCAACTTTACTGGCCCCGAGGTACTCGTATACTTTACCCGCGCCTATAATCGCGGTATTGCCGCAGTGACTATCGATGGGGTAAACTTGGGATATATGGATCAGTATGGGGGTGGTGTAACACGGCAGCAATATCAGCATTTCTCTGTGCCTGCTAATTCCAACACCTACATCCACACGATTACCATTACGGTCAAAGGCACAACAAGCTGCCCTGCCACAAGCGCAACCTGCGGCACCTTTATCGATGTCGATGCCATCCAGGTGCTCCCATACTAGTAGGCCAATTGTCTGATGTTATGCAATTCCCACCCATGATGGAATGGTGGGCACACCCACAGTTGCTAAGCCATCAGATGATCTACATACAGCGCCCAACCGTACTATGCCTGAGCTAGGCAGGTGCCCCACCCCGCCCCGCCCCGCCAACTTGCGCGGCGGGGCAACCTCTGCTATAATCCCATGCGTTGTGCGCCCTCATAGTCTAGCGGCCTAGGACGTCACCCTTTCAAGGTGAAGATCGCGGGTTCGAATCCCGCTGGGGGTACCAGGCGCAGGCGGCCCACCGGACATCCGGTGGGCCGCCTGCTTTTGTGTGCCGCATTGCTACGCTTATCAAAACATCCCGCCCCGATCGAGCCGCACCCCTCGTTTATTTGCTCAGACCCACCTTTCAACCACATAGCCTGTACCGATGTCGGCCTGTACCTATTGACCAGATCAAGACAGGAGGCACCCCATGCGACTCCCCGCATCTGGACACAGCATCACCAATGTGCTGCTCGTGGCCATCCTCGGCGTGCTGCTCACCAGCACGGCCTCGGCCCATCCCGACGCCATCGGCGCGCAGGCGCTGGCGGGCAGCGGATTCACCTACCAGGGCCAGCTGAAGAACGCCAGCGGCCCCGTGACCGCCGCCTGCGACTTCCAGTTCAGCCTGTGGGATGCGGCTAGCTCCGGCGCGCAGCTGGGCGCGACGCAGAACGTGGCCGCCGTGGCCGTGGCCAGCGGCCTGTTCACCGTGCAGCTGAACCAGAGCGGGCAGTTCGGCGGCAGCGCGTTCGACGGGCAGGGCCGCTGGCTGCAGGTGGCGGTCAAGTGCGCTGGCGACGCGGCCTACGCCACGCTCAGCCCGCGCCAGTCGCTCACCCCCGCACCCTACGCGCTGGCGCTGGTGGGGCTGCGCACCGAGCAGAACGAGACCAGCCCCAACATCATCGGCGGCGCGGCGGGCAACGCGGTGGCAGCGGGCGCGGTGGGCGCGACGGTGGCGGGCGGCGGCGAGAGCGGCCAGACCCAGTCTGTGACCGACGACTACGGCACGGTGGGCGGCGGGCGCGGCAACACCGCCGGGAACAGCGGCGGCACCACATCCGACGCGGTGGGGGCCACCGTGGGTGGCGGCGAGGGCAACCGCGCCACGGGGGCCTACGCCACAGTGCCAGGGGGCCTGAGCAACAGCGCGGGCGCGTTCAGCATGGCGGCGGGGCGGCGGGCCAAGGCGCTGAACACCGGCTCGTTCGTGTGGGCCGACAGCACCAACGCCGACTTTTCATCCACGGCGGACAACCAGTTCGCCATCCGCGCCGCCAACGGCATGTTCATCGCCAACGACGCGGGGGGCAGCAAGGTGGTGCCGGTGGGCACGCGCTACCGCGACAACGCCATCGTCGCGTGGGCGCGCGTGAGCGCCGCTGGCGGGCTGGACACCAACTTCAACATCGCGTCGGTGACGCGCATCTCGACGGGGTACTACACCATCGTGCTGGGCAGCTCGCTGAGCAGCGGCTTCAGCCTAGTGCCGGTGGTGACGGTGGAGAGCGACCCGGTGGGCGGGCTGCCGCCGACCGGCACGGCCAATGTGCGCATGGTGGCCACCAACCAGGTGGCGGCGGGCAATACCTTCGACGTGTACATCTACAACGGCAGCGGCGCGCTGGTGGACAACGACTTCCAAGTGCTCGTGACGGGGCGATAGCCATGAAGCGATCACACACGCATATACTGCTGGCGCTGCTGCTGGCCGCGCTGCTGGGCTTGGGCGCATCGCTGGCCCTGGCCGAGGGCGGCTACACGCTCACGTGGCTGACGGTGGATGGCGGGGGCGGGGCCAGCGCTGGGGGCGGCTACGTGCTGGCGGGCACCGCCGGGCAGGCCGACGCCGCCGCGCTGGGCGACGGGGGCTACGCGCTCTCCGGCGGGTTCTGGGGCGGCGCGGCGACAGCGCCCACACCGACAGCCACGCCCACGAGCACGCCCGCCACGCCTACCAGCACGCCCGAACCGGGGCGCACCGTCTACCTGCCGCTGGTGGCGCGCTAGCGCACGCGGCGCACACGAAGCGCGCAATGTGGGCGGGCATGAAGCCCGCCCCTACATCATCGTTTTTCATCGTCCCCCGATGGGCGCGATGCCCCGCCACGGTGTAGGGGCGGGTCTCGTGCCCGCCCGCGCCGTGGCCATCGCATCCATCGACACCATCCCCGATGCATGCAATGTGGGCGGGCATAAAGCCCGCCCCTACATCATCGTTTTTCATCATCCCCCGATGGGCGTAATTCACAATCAGGGCCACGTACTCCTCAGCCAGGGCGCGGGTGCGGCCAAGCTCCTGCTCGCTCATGGGCCTGATCCTAGTGGCGGTGCGGCTCCTCCAGCTGGGCCAGCACCGCCTCGGCGATCGCGCCCAGCGCCGCGACCTGATCGGCGCTGAGCACATCCATCACATACTGGCGCACGGCCTGCTCGTAGTGGCGCTGGGCCTGGGCGGCCAGGGCGCGGCCCTGCGGGGTGATGCGGATGAGCGTGCTGCGGCTGTCCTCGGCGCACTGCTCGCGGGTGAGCAGGCCGCGCTGCTCCATACGCTGGAGCTGGTGCGAGAGGCGGCTCTTCTCCCACGCTAGCCCGCAGCGCAGCGCCAGCGAGCGCATCGACTCGTCGGGCGAGGCGATCAGCACCGTCAGGATCTCGTAGTCGGCCTCGGAGAGGCCGGTGGCGCTGGCGAGATCGCGGCCAAGCCGCCCAGTGAGGCGGGCGCGCATGCGCTGGTAGCTGGCCCAGGCGGCGGCCTGCTGGGGGGTAAGCGGGTGCTTGTTCATGCCCACAGTATAGTTGATATGTCAACCGCATGCTGCTATACTGGTTGATATATCAACCTAAGCAAGGGCACACCGTGATGAACTACGGACATACGCTCGCCTTCGGCACCTTTATCACCCCGCGCAGCGACGCGCCCGAACGCGTGGTGGCGCTGGCCCAGCGCAGCGAGGCGCTGGGCTACAGCCTAGTGAGCTTTCAGGATCACCCCTACCAGCCTGCGCTGCTGGACGCCTGGACGCTGCTGGCCTGGGTCGCCGGGAAGACCGAGCGCATCCAGATCGCGCCGAACGTGCTGAGCATGCCGCTGCGCCAGCCAGCGGTGCTGGCCCGCGCCGCCGCCAGCCTGGACCGCCTGAGCGGCGGGCGGCTGGCGCTGGGGCTGGGCGCGGGCGCGTTCTGGGATGGCATCAAGGCCATGGGTGGCTGGCGGCTGGCCCCCGGCGAGGCCGTGGGCGCGCTGGGCGAGGAGATCGACATCGTGCGCGGCATGCTCGACACCGGCGAGCGCGGGCCGCTGCAGCTGGATGGCGACTACTACGCGGTGGCCGGGGCCGAGCGCGGCCCCGCGCCCGCCCACGACATCCCGATCTGGGTGGGGGCCTACAAACCGCGCATGCTGCGGCTGCTAGCGCAGAAGGCCGACGGCTGGCTGCCCTCGCTGGGCTACATCCAGCCACACGAGATCGCCGCCGCCAACGCCACCATCGACCACGCCGCCCGCGAGGCCGGCCGCGACCCGCGCGAGATCCGGCGGCTGCTGAACATCTCGGGCCAGTTCACCGCGCAGCGCGGCGGCTTCCTGAAGGGCACGAGCCAGCAGTGGGTGGAAGACCTGCTGCCGCTGGTGGTGGAGCACGGCATCAGCACGCTCATCCTGATGGCCGACGACGTCGAGGTGATGGAGCAGTTTATGGCCGAGGTGGCCCCGCCGCTGCGCGAGGCCGCGCTAGCCGCAGCGCCCCAGGGCGCGGCGGGGCCGGTGCGGCGGGCGGCGGCGCTGGCCAAGCGGCGGCAGGGCATCGACTACGACCGCATCCCCGCCGCGCTGCGCGAGGCCGCCGTGGAGCCGGGCGACATCGCCTTCGCCCGCGTGCGATCTACCTACATGCGGCGCGGTGCGCCGGGGCTGGTGCTGCGGCCCAGCACGCCCGACCAGGTGGCGCAGGCGCTGGCCTTCGCCCGCACGCAGCAGGGCGTGCCGCTAGGCATCCGCAGCGGCGGCCACGGCATCAGCGGGCGCTCCACCAACGACGGCGGGATTATCATCAGCCTCGACCAGATGAACAGCATCGAGGTGATCGACCGCGCCGCGCGGCGGGTGCGGCTCGGCCCGGCGGCGCGCTGGATGGATGTGGCCGCCGCGCTGGAGCCGTACGGCTGGGCGATCAGCTCGGGCGACTATGGCGGGGTGGGCGTGGGCGGGCTGGCCACGGCGGGCGGCATCGGCTGGATGGCGCGCAAGCACGGCCTGACCATCGACCACGTGCGCGCCGTGGATGTGGTGCTGGCCGACGGCAGCCAGGTGCGGGCCAGCCAGCGCGAGAACCCCGACCTATTCTGGGCCATGCGCGGCGCGGGCGCGAACTTCGGCATCGCCACCGCCTTCGAGCTAGAGGCCGACGCGGTGGGGCGGGTGGGCTGGGCGCAGCTGGTGATGGACGCCAGCGACACGGCGGGTCTGCTGCAGCGCTGGGGCGCGGCGGTGGAGGCCGCCCCGCGCGACCTGACCAGCGCGATCATCCTCGGCCCGCCCCGGCGCGGCCAGCCGCCGATCGCTCAGGTGATGGCCATGGTCGACTCGGACGACCCCGACACGATCATCCGCCAGCTCCAGCCGCTGG
This sequence comes from Chloroflexia bacterium SDU3-3, assembly GCA_009268125.1. Classification (NCBI taxonomy): domain Bacteria; kingdom Bacillati; phylum Chloroflexota; class Chloroflexia; species Chloroflexia bacterium SDU3-3. Next base: position 316,838 of record WBOU01000006.1, read on the forward strand.
CCGACATCGCCCCGATGTACGACCAGAGCGTGGTGCTCACATCGTACGCCAGCGTGATGGCCAACGCCGACCCCGCCGACCACGACGGCCAGGGCGAGCCGCTGGGGCGGGCCGGGCTGCTGGGCCAGATCACGCCCGCGTTCGCCGCCGACGCCGCGCGGCTGCTGCAGAGCGGCGTGGTCTACTTCTTCCACATCCGCGCGCTGGGCGGCGCGGTGGCCGACGTGCCCGCCGAGGCCACGGCCTACGCCCACCGCCAGGCCAACTTCTCGGTAAACGCGTTTGGCACCAGCAGGCTGCGGCTGGATGCGCTGTGGGATGGCATGGCGAGGCACTTTCAGGGGCTGTACCTCAACTTTGAGACCGACCTGCGGCCCGAACGCGTGGCCGAGGCCTTCCCGCCCGCCACGCTGGCCCGGCTGCGCGACCTGAAGCGCCGCTACGACCCCGAGAACGTGTTCCGCGACAACTTCAACATTGCACCGCAGCAGGAAGGGGCGTGACGCCATGGGCGACTATGGGCACGAGCTGCAGTTTGGCAGCTTTATCACACCGGCGGCGCAGCCCGCCAGCCGCGCCGTCGAGCTAGCGATCGCATCCGAGCAGGCCGGGCTGGATCTGGTCACGTTCCAAGACCACCCCTACCAGGGCAAGTTCTACGACACATGGACGCTGCTGGCCTACGTGGCCTCGCGCACCAGCCGCATCCGCGTGGCGGGCAACGTGCTGAACCTGCCGCTGCGCCAGCCCGCCGTGCTGGCCCGCGCCGCCGCCAGCCTCGACCTGCTGAGCGGTGGGCGCTTCGAGATGGGTCTGGGCGCGGGCGCGTTCTGGGATGGCATCGCAGCCATGGGCGGCGACCGCCTGACGGCTGGCGAGTCGATCGCGGCGCTGGAGGAGGCGATGGCGATCATGCGGCAGATCTGGGATGTGGGCCAGCCAGGCGGCGTGCGCGTGGATGGCGGGCGCTACCACGTGGTCGGGGCCAAGCGCGGGCCTGCGCCCGCCCACCCGATCGGCATCTGGCTGGGGGCCTACAAGCCGCGCATCCTGCGGCTCACGGGCCGCGCCGCCGACGGCTGGCTGCCCTCGCTGGCCTACCTGCCCGGCGGCCTGCCCGACCTGGAGGCCATGAACGGGCATATCGACGCGGGCGCGGCGGCGGCGGGGCGCGACCCGCGCGGCATCCGGCGTATGCTGAACATCGCGGGGCAGTTCAGCCGCGAGCCGCGCGGGCTGCTGGCCGGGCCGCCCGACATGTGGGCCAGCCAGCTGGCCGACGCCGCGCTGACCTACGGCATCAGCACCTTCATCCTGGCGGTGGGCGACGAGGCGACCATCGAGCTGTTCGCCAGCGAGGTGGCACCGGCCACGCGAGCGCTGGTGCGGGCCGCTCGCGCCTCCTAGGGCGGCAGAATAGCCACCACCACGCCCAGCGCGGCGGCACGCCAAGCACGTGCCGCCGCACTTTTTTCTCAAAAAATACTGCTTGACAAAAACAAAAGGGTACTCTATATTTATTTCATTCAGTGAATGAAATAAAGAAAAGCGCGACGATGAGCTACACCCAGAAAACCGACCGCCTGCTGATGAAGCAATCCAACCAGCGCATGGTGCTGCAGATCATCCAGGGCAGCGGGCCGATCTCGCGGCGCGACATCGCGCAGCAGTCGGGGCTCAGCCCGGCGGCGGTGTCCGGCATCACCGCCGGCCTGATCGAGAGCGGCCTGGTGCAGGAGGTGGGCGAGACCGAGGAGAGCGGGCGGGCCGGGCGCAGGGCCATCCTGCTGCGGCTGAACCCGCAGGCGGGCTTCGTGGTGGGCGTCAAGCTCGCCATGCACTCGATCGACTGCGTGGTGACCGACCTCGACGCCACGGTGCTGCACAGCACCAGCGCGCCGCTGGCCTTCAGCGCCGCCCCCGACGACATCCGCGCCCGCTACGCGCCCGACGAGATGATCCGCATGACCATCGCGGCAGTCGAGCAGATCCTGGCGGCGGCGGCCATCCCGCCCGAGCAGATCCTGGGCATCGGCATCGGGGTGAACGGGATCGTGGATGCGGCGTTGGGCGTCTGCCGCTCGGCCCCGCACTTCGGCTGGCGCGAGGTGGCCCTGGCCGCGCCAATCGCCGCGCGCTTCGGCATCCCCGTCTCGCTGGAGAACGACTCGCGCACGCTGGCGATCGCCGAGCAGTGGTTTGGCGCTGGGCGCGGCGTCGATCACTTCGTGGGCATCTCGGTGGGCTACGGCATCGGCTCGGGCATCGTGAGCAACGGGCGGGTCTACCGGGGCGCGCACGGCGGCGCTGGCGAGTTCGGCCACATGGCGCTGCTGCCGGGCGGGCCGCTGTGCACCTGCGGCAAACGCGGCTGCCTTGAGGCGCTGGCGGGCGAGCGCGGCATCCTGGCCGCTGTGGCCGAGGCGCTGGCCCAGGGCGAGCCGAGCGCGCTGGCCCAGGCCCAGCCGCCCACGCTGGACGCGGTGGCCGCCGCCGCCGACGCGGGCGACGCCCTAGCCCGCCGCGTGCTGGCCGAGGCCGGGCGCTGGCTGGGCGTGGGCATCGCCAACCTGATCAATATGCTGAACCCGCAGCGCCTGGTGATCAACGGCGAGGTGGTGCGCTGCGGCGACTGGTACTTCGGCCCCATGCGCCAGTCCATCCTAGCCAGCGCCTTCGACGGGCTGGCCGACGACCTCGACATCCAGATCGCGCCCAGCGGCGACATCGTGTGGGCGCGCGGCGCAGCCTGCGTGGTGCTCAGCGAGCTATTCACCGCGCCGATACCACGAGACAACTAGCCAACACAGCACACACTCAGCGCGGAGTTCTGCCTATGCACCACCCCACCTAACCTCAGCCACACCCAGCCGCCACCGGCCACGCAGCACCGCACCTACGCCACCCGGCGCTGGGCCGCCGCCGCATACCTTTCGCCAGCAAAAACAGAGCGCATCGCTGCGCACATAGCCGATTTCAACGACACGAAAAGGAGACCCACGATGGATCACAACCACAGCTCGCGGCGCGCATTCCTGAAGACCATGGGCGGCATGGGCGGCGCATCGCTGCTGCTCGCGGCCTGCGGCGGCGGCCAGAGCGCCACCACCGCCACCGTAGCCCCCGCCGAGGGCGGCGCAGCGACCAGCGCGCCCAGCGCTGGCGGCCAGGTCAAGCTGCACTTCCTGAGCGCTCAGGTGGAGAACGCGGGCTACACCGGCGTGATCGGCGCGCTCAGCAAAGAGTTCCAGCAGCAGAACCCCAGCGCGGTGTACGAGTACGAGCAGTCGCCGCAGACCGATGTGGAGCAGAAGATCCAGCTGCTGGTGGCCAGCAACAGCCTGCCGCTGCTGTTCGTCTCGCCCGCCACCGGCACCATGAACGAGATCGCCAAAAAGGGCCTCTCGGTCAACGTCGAGCAGACCTTCAAAGAGCTGGGCATCTTCGACACGATCAAGCCGGTGGCGGCGGATCTGGTGCGCAAGATCGGCGGCGGCAGCATGAATGTGCTGCCCACCGAGCTGAACATCGAGGGTATCTGGTACAACAAGCAGATCTTCGCCGAGAACGGCCTGAGCGTGCCCGCCACCTGGGACGACATGGCCAAGGCCGCCGAGGCGCTGAGCGCCAAGGGCATCCAGCCCTTCGCAGCCTCGGGCGAGCAGGGCTGGCCGCTGACGCGCCTGATCGGCGGCTACGCGGTGCGCAAGTACGGCGCGGATGTGATGGAGCGCGTGGCCAAGGGCGAGCTGAAGCTGACCGACGCCGGTTTTGTGGAGGCCGCCAAGGCCGTGCAGGATCTGGGCACCAAGGGCTACTTCGGCGAGGGCGTCAGCACAGTGGACTACGACACCGCCACCGACCTGTTCCTGCAGGGCAAGGCCGCCATGTTCTACATGGGCAGCTGGGTGGTGGGCGACTTCAACAACGCCGAGCGCAACCAGATCGGCGCGGAGAACATCGGCTTCTTCAACACCCCCACGGTGGCGGGCGGCGCGGGCAGCGCCGACGACTGGTCGATGAACACCGGCCTACCTATCGCCATCGGCCAGGCCGAGTACAGCAAGAACCCCGAGCTGGTGGGCAAGTGGCTCACCTACGTGTTCAAGGCGTTTGGCGAGCGCGCCCTGAAGGATCAGGGCCTGATCACAGGCTTCACCGTGGCCAGCATGCCCAGCGACGTGCCCGCGCTCACCAACCTGGTGCAGCAGACCATCGACAGCGCGAAAAACGCCTTCCTCTACTTCGAGGGCTACTTCGCGGGCGAGGCCCAGACCACATCGTACAAGAACGTGCAGCTGCTGGTGACGGGCGACATGAGCGCCGAGGACTTTGTGGCCAGCATCCAGCAGGCGCTGGAGAAGTAGCGGCGCGGCCAGGCCGGGCGGGTGCCACGCTGCGCCCGCCCCTAGCGACAGGAGCTTCCCCTATGGACCGCGTGCTACGCGACCGCCGCGCCATCCTGGTGTTTATCGGGCCAGCGCTGCTGCTCTACACCCTGGTGCTGCTCATCCCGATCGTGTGGTCGGTCGGCTACACCTTCTTTGAAGGCTCGCCCGTGAGCGGGTTCCGCTTCAACGGTATCACAAATTATGTCGAGCTTGTCGGCGACGCCAAGTTCTGGCAGGCGCTGTGGTTCAGCACGCAGTACGCGGCGGTGGTCACCAGCGGCCAGGTGGTGCTGGGCCTGCTGCTGGCGCTGCTGTTCCACTTCTACCTCAAGCGCGGCTCGTCCATCGTGCGCACGCTGGTGTTCTTCCCCGTGGTGCTGCCCACCGTGGCGGTGGCGGCGATCTTCAGCAAGCTGTTCGCGATCGCCCCGCAGTACGGCCTGGTGAACGCGCTGATCGACCTGTTCATGGGCAAAGAGGCGGTGGTCTCGTGGCTGGGGCGCGGCGGCTCGGCCTTCTGGGTGATCGCGATCATGGACATCTGGCGGGCCATGGGCTTCTACGCCGTCATCCTCTACGCCGGGCTGCTCGACATCCCCAGCGACGTGCTGGAGGCGGCCAGCCTGGATGGCGCGAAGGGCTGGCGGCTGGTGCAGTTCATCATCATCCCGCTCATCCTGCCCATCCTGATCTCGTCGCTGATCTTCAGCCTGAACGGCACGCTGAAGGTGTTCGACTCGATTGTGGCGCTCACCAACGGCGGGCCGGGCAGCGCCACCACGCCGCTGACACTCTACATGTACCGCTCGGCGTTCACCAACAACGCCTACGGCTACGGCAGCACGGTGGCGGTGATGCTGGCGATCTACTGCCTGATCGTGTCGCTGGTGGCCTACCGCGTGACGCGGAATAACGCATAAGGAGACGAACTATGGCAACCGCATCACGCGCCATGGGCGCGGCAGCCCCGGCCACGCGGCGGCGGCTGAAGCTTGGATCGGTGCTGGTGGGCGGCCTGATCGCGCTGCTGCTGGTCATCCAGCTCTACCCGATCATCTGGCTGCTGCTCTCGTCGGTGAAAGCGCCCAAGGAGTTCAACCTGCGCCCGATCTACGCGCTGCCCGAGGGCTTCTACTGGCAGAACTATGCCGACGCCTGGACGCGCGGCAACATGAGCACCTACTTCCGCAACAGCATCATCGTCACCATCCCCTCGCTGGCGCTGATCATCCTGGCCAGCGTGGCGGCGGCCTTCGCGCTGGAGATCATGCGCTGGCGGCTGCAGAAGCTGGCGCTGATGACCTTTCTGGTCGGCATCATGGTGCCCATGCAGATCGTGATCCTGCCGCTGTTTACCATCTACTACAACCTGCACCTGATCAACAACCTGCTTGGTCTCATCCTCACCTACACCGCCTTCGGGCTGCCGCTCACGGTCTTCCTGTTCTCGGGCTACATCAAGCCCATCCCACTGGAGGTGATCGAGTCGGCGGTGGTGGATGGCGCGAACATCTACCAGGTGTTCTTCCGGATCGTCATCCCCATGCTCATGAACGCGATTGTAACGGTGGCGCTAGTGCAGTTCTTCTTCATCTGGAACGACCTGGTGCTGTCGATGACCTTTGTGAACGAGACCAGCCTGCGCACCATCCAGACCGGCCTGCTGAACTTCGTGGGCCAGTACGGCCAGCGCCAGTGGGGGCCGACCTTCGCGGGCATCGCGATGGCCGTCATCCCCATCCTGGTCATCTACATGCTGATGAACAACCTGGTCATCCGTGGGCTGACCAGCGGCGCGGTGAAGGGCTAGCGGCGCGACTGTTAGAAGGTTTTTCCTATGTCTGAACCAATCACCCCGCACGATTTCCCCGCGATCCGCTGGCGCGGCCAGTGGGTGTGGGTGCCCGAGGAGCCAGTGCGGCCCAGCGGGTTCTGGCAGGCCGACCCCAGGCCGCCGCGCGAGCGCCACGGGCTGTTCCGCCGCAGCTTCTGGCTGGATGCGCCGCCCCAGCGCGCCCCGGCCCGCATCAGCGCCGACGCGCGCTACGCCCTGTGGGTGAACGGCCACGAGCTGGCGCGCGGCCCCATCCGCAGCCAGCCGCGCCGCATGCACTACGACATGGCCGACCTCGCGCCGCTGCTGCGCCAGGGCGAGAACGTGGTGGCGATCTACGTCAAGCACTACGGCCAGGCCACCTCGTTCTGGATGCCAGCAAAGCCCAACAACACACTGGGCGGCACCGGCGCGCTGGTGTTCGAGGCCGACCTGGGCGCGGCGGGCTGGCTGGCCACCGACAGCACCTGGAAGGCCCAGCTGGCCAGCGCCTGGGGCGAGGGCGGGCGCGACGGCACCGACCACGGCGGCGGCGTGCCGGTGGAGGTGTTCGACGCGCGGCTGCTGGCCCACAGCTGGCGCGGCCTGGGCTTTGACGACAGCAGCTGGGGCCAGGCCCAGCCCATCCCGGCCATGCACGTGGGCGGCTTCGCCCGCGCCCAGCCCCCCGCCGACCCCTACGGCGCGCTGCTGCCGCGCCCGTTCGGCCAGCTGGGCGGCCAGCTGCGGCAGCCCGCAGCGGCCAGCGTGGCCCTCGGCCCGCAGCCCACGCAGGCGGGCGGCCCCATAGCCCAGCTCCAAGCGGCGCTGGCGCTGCCCTTCGGCGCGGCGCAGGCGGCGGAGCTGCCGCTGGAGCTGGAGCTACCGCCCGGGCGGGCGGCGCTGGTGGTGATCGACATGGGCCGCGTGGTCTCGGGGCTGGTCGGCTTCGCGCTGGATGCCCCGGCGGGCACCACGCTCGACCTCTCCTACGCCGAGGAGCCGCTGGCGGCCAGCATCAGCATGGACAAGATGCGCGCCGGGACGCGCTACACTGCGCGCGGCCACCACGACGCGTTCGAGCTGTTCGACTCGAACGGCTTCCGCTACGCCTACGCGCTGATCGGCGGGGGCGGGCGGGTGGCGCTGCGCAGCTTCGGCGTGCGCGAGCGGCTCTACCCCTGGCAGGGTGAGGCCAGCTTCACCTGCGACGACGAGGAGCTGAACCGCATCTACCGCGCGGGGCTGCGCACCGTGCAGGTATGCTCGCACGACGCGCTGATCGACTGCCCGACCCGCGAGCAGCGCGCGTGGGTGGGCGACGCGGTGGTGCACCAGATGGTGCACCTGGCCACCAACGCCGACTGGCGGCTGGCCTGGCACTACCTGGCCATGGCCGACTCGCCGCGCCCCGACGGGCTGCTGCCCATGACGGTGGTGGGCGACATCGAGGCCAGCGGGATGTACAGCATCCCCAGCTGGTCGCTGCACTGGCTGCACGGGCTGCACGCCCTGATGCGCTTCGGCGGCGACCGCGAGGCCGCGCAGGCCCGCATGCCCACCGCCGAGCGGGTGCTGCGCTGGTTCCTGCCCTTCCAAGATGCCAGCGGCGTGCTGCGCGATGTGACCGAGTGGGGCCTGATCGACTGGGCCAGCATCTCGACCGAGGACGCCAGCGCCGCGCTGACCGCGCTGTGGGCCAGGGGCCTGCGCGAGTTCGCCGAGCTGGCGGGCTGGCTGGGCGACCACGGGCGGCGGCGCTGGGCCGAGCAGGCCTACGGGCGGGTGCGCGAGGGCTTCGAGCAGTTCTGGGACGCGCGGCGCGGCTGCTACTGCGACCACATGCTGGGCGCGGCGCTCCAGCCTGCGGTCAGCCAGCTGCCGGGGGCGCTGGCGATTGTGGCGGGGCTGGCCCCGCAGGAGCGCTGGGGCCAGATCGTGGCGGCGATCACCGACCCGGCGCGGCTGGCGGTGCGCTCGTGGATGGGCAACGGCGCAGGCGAGCAGTCCATGGAGCGCTGGCAGGCCCAGGTGGAGCGCGGCGAGTACACCATCACGTGGGATGTGGAGCGCGAGATCGTGCTGGCCGAGCCTTTCATGAGCTACGTGGTGCACGACGCGGTGGCGCTGGCGGGCCAGGCCGACAGGCTGCCCGCCATGTACCGCCGCTGGTCGCAGTTCCTAGCGGGCGGCTACGACACGCTGGGCGAGTGCTGGGACTTCGGAACCCACGCCCACGGCTGGAGCAGCACACCCACCCGCGACATGGTGTTCTACACGCTGGGCATCACGCCCGCCAAGCCCGGCTACGCCCACGCCCGCGTCGCGCCGCGCCTAGGCGGGCTGGCCTGGGCCAGAGGCAGCGCGCCCACACCCCACGGCCCCATCCACGTGGCGGTCGACCGCGAGCGGGTGGCGGTGGACTCGCCGGTGCCGTTCACGCTCGACCTGCCCGGCCAGCCGCCGCTGGAGCTGCCCGCTGGCCAGCATGAGAGAACGTATTAACCACGAAGAACCGAAGGCACGAAGGGAAAACCGTTTACCACCAAGACACCAAGACACCAAGGGGAAGAGAACCTATTTACCACGAAGACCCGAAGGCGCGAAGGGAAAAAGAACCATCTACTACCAAGACGCCAAGACACTAAGGAAAGAAAAGTCATAGAAAAAAGCGCGGGGCCAAGCCCTACCCGCCCGGCCCATGCGGCGAAGGTGCCACTCACGCAAACTGGCCATATGCACGAACACTAGCCGCCAGGGAACGGCATCGGAACGCTCAACATTGGGGGTTCGAAGGGCGTAACACCTTCACATGGCGTCACTTTGCCGAGCAAGGCATTGGGGTGCGGCACGCGGAACCAACCCGCCTACCGGGACATGACCGCTGGTTGTCACGGGGAGCAGGTAGTCATACGCACGACGGAATCATTGCCGTAGGGGCGGACCTGGTGTCCGCCCGCGCCGTGGTCATCGTGCCCATCGGAGGATCGTTCGATGATGTCGATGCTCACGGCGAGGGGCGCATCGGAACGCGCCGTGTTCATCGAGTGGGGTCGCGATGCGGGCGGCGCATGGCGATGGGGCGGACACCAGGTCCGCCCCTACACCCGTTGTGGGGCATTGCGACCATCGGGTCGGATACGATGACGGCAATGCAGTGCATCGGCAAACGATCATGCATGGGTGCCAAAAAAGCCTTGAAACGTGGTACAACGTGACACCTGTTGAGGGCTGGCCCCCGGACGCCGCCCGCGCAGGGCACACACCCACCAAACAAGAGGGATCGTCTTACCGCGAAGGGGAGAGGGGAACCGTTTACCACCAAGACACCAAGACACCAAGGAAAAGAGGGGGGTTCACCGCCCAGACAGGGGGGTTCACCGGACAAATGAACCCATACAGCCCTAAAGAACTGGTTTCACCATATGATATGCCTATTGGCGCAAACGCATCACTCAAGAGCGTATGATAACTCTTAGCGTAGAAGATACGATATTCCCAAACATGCACTGGAAATCGCCCGCCACGGCAACAAGCGCGGCCTCGCCCATCCAGCGAAGGCGCTGACGCGGGCCAGCTGGCCATGATCACACCCGCAGCGACGAGGCTCGCGCCGCCGAGGCGGGCGAACATTGCGACAGCACACAGCGCCGTGGCAGGCGGGCGCGGCAGACCCAAAAGCGCAGCCCGCCCCCGATGAAGGAACCATGATGACCACACCAGAACACGCCGAGCTGGTCGAGCGGCTGCTTGGGCAGCTCGGCCTTGAGGACAAGATCCGCATCGTGAGCGGCAGGCACGCCTTCGAGCACGAGGGAGCCGCCGCCCTGCCCACCGAGCCGCCCATCCCGCCCTTCTCGCTGGCCGACGGCCCAGCCGGGGTGCGCGTGAACCACCCCGGCAACCCCGAGAAGCGCGCCACCGCGCTGCCCGCGCCTATCGCGCTGGCCGCCACATGGGATGTCGATGCGGCGCGGCGCTACGGCGACCTGGTGGGGGCCGAGATGGCCGCCACCGGCCACAACATCATGCTTGGCCCGGCGGTGGACATCGCCCGCGTGCCGGTGGGCGGTCGCCTGTTTGAGTCGTTTGGCGAAGACCCGCTGCTGCAGGCCCGCATGGCGGTGGCCGAGATCCGCGCCATCCAGGCCCACGGCGTGGCGGCCTGCGTCAAGCACTACCTGGCCAACAACCAGGAGAGCCAGCGCGCATCCATCGATGTGCAGGTGGATGCGCGCACGCTGCGCGCATCCACCTGCGGCCCGCTGCGGCGGCCATCCAGCAGGGCGGCGCGGCGGCGGTGATGGGCTCGTACAACCGCGTGAACGGCAGCTACGCCTGCGAGAGCCGCCAGCTGCTGACCGACATTCTGCGCGGCGAGCTGGGCTTCCAGGGCTTTGTGATGAGCGACTACCTGGCCAACCGCAGCACGGTAGCATCCGCCGAGGCCGGGCTGGATTGGGAGCTGGGCGAGCGGATGTGGGGTGAGCGGCTGCTGGCTGCGGTGCGCAGCGGCGAGCTGGCGCTGGGTGTGGTGGATGAGATGGTGCGGCGCATCCTGCGGCCCGCCGTGGCGCTGGGCATGGTCGATAGGCCGGTGGCGTTTGGCGCGATCCCCGTGGAGCGCCACGGCGCGGCGGCCCGCGAGCTGGCCGAGCAGGGCGCGGTGCTGCTGAAGAATGACGGCCCGCTGCTGCCGCTCGACGCCCAGGCCATCCGCTCGCTGGCGGTGATCGGGGTGGATGCGGCCAGCGTGGCGGCGGCGGGCGGCGGCAGCTCGCTGGTGCGGCCCACCTACGCGGTGAGCGTGGTGGAGGGCCTGCGCCGGGCGCTGCCGCACGCGGCGGTGGCCCACGCCCCCGGCTGCGACCCGCTGGGGCCGGGCGCGCTGCTGCCCGGTCTGCCCGCCGTGCCATCCGGCGCGCTCGCGCCCGAGGGCGGCGAGGGGTGCGGCCTGAGCGCGGCCTACTGGCCGAGCCCCAGCTTCGCGGGCGAGCCGAGCCTGGCGCGGCGCGAGCCGAGGGCCGAGCTGGTGCGCGGCCTGTTCGACATCCCGGGCTTCAGCGCGGCCTCGCAGGGCGCGGCCAGCCTGCCCATGGACATGCCCGCGCCGTTCTCGGCGCGCTGGCGGGGCACGCTGCGCGCCCACGTGGCGGGCGAGTACACGTTCTCGCTCACATGCCTGGGCAGCGGGCGGCTAACAGTGGGCGGGGCGACGCTGATCGAGCTGCCCAGCCAGGCGGGCGGCGAGGCCGACCCGGCCTTCGGCGGGGCCAGCGCGGCGGCGCGGGTGGCCAGCGCCAGCATCGCGCTGGCGCAGGGCGAGCACCCGCTGCTGGTGGAGTACGTGGCCGACGCGCCGGGCTTCTGGCCGCTGCGCGACGCGGCGCTGCGGCTGGGCTGGCAGCCCCCGGCGGAGCTGGCGACACCCGCCATCCGCGAGGCGGCGGAGCTGGCCCGCAGCGCCGACGTGGCGGTGGTGGTGGCCCGCACGTTCGAGAGCGAGGAGATGGACCGCCCCAACCTCGACCTGCCGAACGATCAGGCCCAGCTCATCCGCGCCGTGGCGGCGGCCAACCCGCGCACTGTGGTGGTGCTGATGAGCGGCGGGCCGGTGGAGATGGCGAGCTGGGCCGACCACACGCCCGCCATCCTGCAGGCCTGGTACGCCGGGCAGGAGCAGGGCGCGGCGGTGGCGCGGCTGCTGCTGGGCGATGCCGCGCCCGCCGGGCGGCTGCCGATCAGCTTCCCGCGCAGCATGACCGAAAGCCCGGTGGCCGCGCCCGAGCAGTACCCCGGCGTGGGCGGCGCGGTGCACTACCGCGAGGGGCTGGGCGTGGGCTACCGTGGCTACGACGCGCAGGGCATCGAGCCGCGCTACCCCTTCGGCTACGGCCTAACCTACACCAGCTTCGCCTACCGCGACCTAGAGCTGGCCACCGACGCCGAGGGCGTCATCCAGGTGCGCTTCACGCTGGCCAACACCGGCCAGCGCGCAGGCACCGAGGTGGCGCAGGTCTACCTGGGCCTGCCCGAGGATGCCGCCGCGCCGCCCCGCCAGCTGGCGGGCTGGGCCAGGGTGGCGCTGGCCCCCGGCGAGCAGCGCCGCGTGGCGGTGGCCATCGACCCGCGCGCGCCGGACGGCCCGCTGCGCACCTGGGATGCGCAGGCCAGCGCGTGGCGTGTGGTCGCGGGGGCGTGCCGCGTGTACGTGGGCCAGCACGCCCGCCACACCGCGCTCGCAGGAACCCTCGATCTGTCCTACAATGGCGGCGATCCGATCAGCGAAGAAACGAGCAGGCAATGACGCACGATCTTTCCGAGCACACCCACGCGGTATCTATCGCCCGCGTGCAGTTCGAGCACCTGCGCGAGCCGCTGGGCGTGGGCACGGCCACCCCGCGCATCTCGTGGGTGGTGGATGCGGCGGCCCCCGGCTGGAGCCAGGCGGGCTACGAGCTGGCCAGCTTCGGGCCGGGCGGCGAGCCGCGCGACCAGCCCGCGCGGGCCGAGTCGGGCGAGTCGGCGCTGGTGGCGTGGCCCTTCGCGCCGCTGCGCCCGCGCGAGCGCGTGGCCGTGCGCGTGCGGGCCTGGGGCCAGGATGGCCAGCCCACGCCGTGGAGCGCGCCCGCCGCCGTAGAGGCCGGGCTGCTGCGCCCCGAGGACTGGGATGCCCAGTTCATCGCGGCCCCATGGGATGAGGACACCAGCCAGCCCCAGCCCGCGCCCATGCTGCGGCGCGCGTTCGCCGTGCGGGCGGGCGTGGCGCGGGCCAGGCTCTATATCACCGCGCTGGGCGTCTACGAGGCCAGCATCAACGGCGCGGCGGTGGGCGACCACGTGCTCGCGCCCGGGTGGACCAGCTACGGCGAGCGCGTGCTCTACCAGAGCTTCGACATCGCCCCGCTGCTGCGCGAGGGCCAGAACGCCATCGGCGCGCTGCTGGGCGACGGCTGGTACCGTGGGCGGCTGGGCTTCGGCGGCGGGCGGCGCAACTGCTACGGCGAACGGCTGGCGCTGCTGGCCCAGATCGAGATCGACTACGCCGACGGCAGCGCCGAGCGGATCGTGACCGACGGCGCGTGGAAGGCGGCCAGCGGCCCCATCCTGTCCAGCGACATCTACGACGGCGAGACCTACGACGCCCGCCTGGAGCAGCCCGGCTGGGACAGCCCCGGCTTCGACGACAGCGGCTGGCAGCCCGCCGCGCCGCTGGCCCGCGACCTGGCCGCGCTGGAGGCCCCGCTCGGCCCGCCGGTGCGCCGCACCCAGCTGGTCGAGCCAGCGCGGATCTTCACATCGCCCAGCGGCAAAACGCTGGTGGACTTCGGGCAGAACCTGGTGGGGCGGCTGCGCATCCGGCCCGAGGGCCAGGCGGGCCGCACCATCACCCTGCGCCACGCCGAGGTGCTGGAGCACGGCGAGCTGGCCACCCGCCCGCTGCGCGTGGCCGAGGCCACCGACCGCTACACCCTGCGCGGCGGCGGGCCGGAGGAGTGGGAGCCGCGCTTCACCTTCCACGGCTTCCGCTACGCCGAGGTGGAGGGCTGGCCCGGCGAGCTGCGCCCCGACCAGATCTGCGCCGTGGTCTGCCACAGCGACATGGAGCGCACCGGCTGGTTCGCGTGCTCCGACCCGCTGCTCAACCGCCTGCACGAGAACGTGGTCTGGAGCATGCGCGGCAACTTCCTCTCCATCCCCACCGACTGCCCCCAGCGCGACGAGCGCCTGGGCTGGACCGGCGACATCCAGGTGTTCGCGCCCACCGCCAGCTTCCTGTACGACTGCGCCGGGTTCCTCGGCTCGTGGCTGCGCGACCTGGAGATCGACCAGCGGGCCATGGGCGGCGTGGTGCCCTTCACCGTGCCCAACGTGCTGCCGCAGGACAGCCCGTGGGGGCCGCAGCCGCCCGCCGCCGCCTGGGGCGACGCCGCCGCGATCGTGCCGTGGGTGCTGTACCAGCGCTTCGGCGACGCGGGCGTGCTGGCCCAGCAATTTGAAAGTATGCGCGCCTGGGTGGACACCATCGCCGCAGCGGCGGGCGAGCGGCGGCTGTGGGACACCGGCTTCCAGTTCGGCGACTGGCTCGACCCCGCCGCCCCGCCCGAGCGCCCCGCCGAGGCCCGCACCGCGCCCGCCATCGTGGCCACCGCCTACCTGGCCCGCAGCGCCGAGGTGGTGGGCCGCAGCGCCCAGGTGCTGGGCCGCGCCGAGGATGCCGAGCGCTACCTGGGCCTAGCCGCCGAGGTCCGGCAGGCCTTCGCCGCCGCCTACGCCGCGCCCGACGGCCACATGAGCAGCGACGCCGCCACCGCCTACGCGCTGGCCCTGGCCTTCGGCCTGCTGCCCAGCGCCGAGCAGCGCCAGCGCGCCGGGCAGCGCCTGGCCGCCCTAGTGCGCGAGGAGGGCCACCGCATCGGCACCGGCTTCGTGGGCACGCCGCTGGTGTGCGACGCCCTGTGCGAGGCGGGCGCGCTTGAGGACGCCTACGCCCTGCTGATGCAGCGCGAGAACCCCTCGTGGCTCTACCCCGTGACCATGGGCGCGACCACCATCTGGGAGCGCTGGGACAGCATGCTGCCCGACGGCTCGATCAACCCCGGCGAGATGACCTCGTTCAACCACTACGCCCTGGGCGCGGTGGCCGACTGGCTGCACCGCACGGTGGCGGGCCTCGCGCCCGACGCGCCCGGCTACCGCCGCATCCGCATCCAGCCGCTGCCGGGCGGCGGCCTCACATCGGCCAGCGCGCGCCACGCCACGCCCTACGGCATGGCCGCGTGCAGCTGGCAGCTCGCGGGCGGCACGCTCACCGTCGAGGCCACGGTGCCACCCAGCACCGCCGCCACCGTCGCGCTGCCCGGCGGCCAGCCCTTCGAGGTCGGCCCCGGCCAGCACCGCTGGCAGGTGGCGTACGAGGAGGACGATTAACCACCAAGGCTCCAAGACACCAAGGGAACGAAAGAACTAATTCACCACCAAGACGCGAAGACACGAAGGGAAAAGGGAGACCCGTTCACCACCAAGACACCAAGGCACCAAGGGCAACAAAAGGGCAGGAACCTGCGCACCGCCCAACCCCACCCACCCGGCCCATCCGGCGAAGGTGCCGCTAGCGTTTTGATGGCCATATGCACCAACACCAGCCGCCAGAAAACAGCATAGGAACGCCCCAAATTGGGGTTCGAAGGGGCATCGCCCCTCGCGGGGGTTCCGGGGGCTGGCCCCCGGACGCCGCCCGCGCAGGGCATCCACCCACCAACCGAGCAGAACCGATTCACCACGAAGGCGCGAAGACCCGAAGGGAACGAAAGAACCAGCGCCGCCCGCGCGATACCGACCTGCAGACCCGCTTTCTACGACAGAAAGGCACTGCCATGAAGCACGCATTCCCCGCCACCGACCGCACCCGCGAGAGCTACGCCCTCGCCCGCGAGCGCTACGCCAGCCTCGGCGTCGACACCGAGCAGGCCCTCGCCGCCCTCGCCAGCGTCAGCATCAGCCTGCACTGCTGGCAGGGCGACGACGTCGCCGGGTTCGAGAACCCCGGCGGCCCGCTGGGCGGCGGCATCGCCGCCACCGGCAACTACCCCGGCAAGGCCCGCAGCGCCCACGAGCTGCGCGCCGACCTCGACCAGGCCTACCGCCTCATCCCCGGCGCGCACCGCCTCAACCTGCACGCCATCTACGCCGAGACCGAGGGCCGCCCCGTGCCCCGCAACGAGCTGCGCCCCGAGCACTTCGCGGGCTGGGTCGAGTGGGCCAGGGCGCGCGGCCACGGCCTCGACTTCAACCCCACCTGCTTCTCGCACCCCCTGGCCGAGGGCGGCATGACCTTGGCCAGCCCCGACCCCGCCACCCGCCAGTTCTGGGTCGAGCACTGCATCGCCAGCCGCCAGATCGGCGCGTCGTTCGGGCGCGCGCTCGGCACGCCCTGCGTCACCAACATCTGGGTGCCCGACGGCATGAAGGACACCCCCGCCGACCGCGCCGCGCCCCGCCAGCGCCTGCGCGAGTCGCTCGACCGCATCCTGGCCGAGCCGCTTGACCGCCGCCACAACCTCGACGCCGTCGAGAGCAAGCTGTTCGGCATCGGGGCCGAGAGCTACACCGTCGGCTCGCACGAGTTCTACATGGGCTACGCCATGGCCAATGGCATCCTGCTGTGCCTCGACAGCGGCCACTTCCACCCCACCGAGTCGCTGGCCGACAAGATCTCGGCGGTGCTGCTGTATGTCGACGAGCTGCTGCTGCACATCAGCCGGGGCGTGCGCTGGGACAGCGACCACGTGGTGGCGCTGGGCGACGAGACCCAGGCCATGCTGCGCGAGGTGGTGGCGGGCGGCTACCTTGGCCGCGTCCACATCGGGCTGGATTTCTTCGACGCCAGCATCAACCGCGTGGCCGCCTGGGCCATCGGCTCGCGCAACGTGCTGCGCGCCGCCATGATCGCCCTGCTGGAGCCGACGGCGCGGCTGCGCGAGCTGGAGGCCGAGGGCGACTACACCGCGCGGCTGGCGCTGATGGAGGAGCTGCGCGGCATGCCCTGGGGCGCGGTCTGGGATCAGTTCTGCGAGCGGCACGATGCGCCCGTGGGCCTGTCCTTCCTGAACGAGGTGCGCAGCTACGAGCGCTCAGTGCTATCGCAGCGCAGCTAGCATCATTTAAAAAAAGCGCCGCCGCGCTGGGCATGCCCGCGCCGTGCAAAAAAGGCTCTGGCATCAGCCTGGAAAGACCCACCACCACGGCGGATCGTTCCACCACCACGGCGGATCGTTCCACCACCGCGGCGGATCGTTCCACCACCGCGGCGGATCGTTCCACCACCGCGGCGGATCGTTCCACCACTGCGGCGGATCGTTCCACCACCGCGGCGGATCGTTCCACCACCGCGGCGGATCGTTCCACCGCCGTCGACATCGTAGAATAACGACCGACACAACAAACAACACAGAGGAAAGCTATGGCACTCAGCGAACCATTCCCCACCCTGCCCGAGCTGCTCGCCTCCATGGGCGAGGCGGGCCAGCGCATGAACGACATCGAGGCCTGCGAGGGCGCGGCGGGCAACATCTCGATCTGCGTCGGCTGGCCGCTTGAGCTGGGCGCGATCTTCCCCAACGCCGAGCCGGTGGAGCTGCCGCTGGCCGTGCCCGCGCTGGCCGGCATGGTGGTGCTGGTCAGCGGCTCGGGCCAGCGCCTGCGCGACATCCAGCGCGACCCCGCCGCATGTGTGGGCGCGGTGGCCATCGACGCCGAGGGCAGGCGCGGCACCCTGCACAGCGCGCCGCAGCGGGCCTTCGCCCGCGTCACCAGCGAGTTCAACTCGCACCTGGCCGTGCACCACGACCAGCTCGCGCGCGGCGGCGGCAACTTCCACGCGCTCATCCACGCCCAACCGCCCTACCTCACCTACCTGAGCCAGATCGCCGCCTACCGCGACGAGGATTTCTGCAACCGGCGGCTGCTGCGCTGGGAGCCAGAGACGATCATCAACCTGCCCGAGGGTATCGGCGTGCTGCCCTTCCTACTGCCCGGCTCGCCCGACATGATGGAGGCCAACGTGGCCAGCCTGCGCGCCCACCAGCTGACGCTGTGGAGCAAGCACGGCCTGATGGCGCGCTCCGACGCCGGGGTGCTGCGCGCCGCCGACCGGATCGACTACATCGAGACGGCGGCCCGCTACGAGTATATGGACATGGTGGCCGGTGGCCGGGGCGAGGGCCTGAGCGACGAGGAGCTGCGGGCGGTCGTCCGCGCCTTCGATGTGCCGACCACGCTGTACTAGCCGCCCGCCTGCAACGGAGCAAGCACATGCACACCTTTCTGGCGATCGACATCGGGGCATCGAGCGGGCGGCTCATCCTGGGCCGCCTGGGCGACGGGCGGCTGGAGGCGCAGGAGATCCACCGCTTCGCCAACACGCCGGTGCAGCTGCCTACCGGGCTGCACTGGGACATCCTGCGGCTCTGGCACGAGGTGACGGCGGGCCTGGCCAAGCTGCCCGCGCTGCTGGATGCCCCGCTGGATGGCATCGGCATCGACACATGGGCGGTGGACTACGCGCTGCTGGATGAGGCCGGGCGGCTGCTGGGCAACCCCCACCACTACCGCGACCAGCGCACGGCAGGCATGCCCGACGCGGTGGCGCGCAGCCTGCCGCCCGAGCGGGTCTACGCCCGCACCGGCATCCAGCAGATGCCGATCAACACGCTCTACCAGCTGGCCAGCATGCGCGCCCACGGCGACCGCACGCTCGACCACGCCGCGCACCTGCTGCTCATCCCCGACCTATTCCACTACTGGATGACCGGCCAGCTGGTGGCCGAGTACACCAACGCATCCACCACCCAGCTGCTGGATGCGCGCGCGCGGTGCTGGGCGGGCGACCTGCTCGACGCGCTGGGCGTGCCCGCCCGTATCCTGCCGGATGTGGTGGCCCCCGGCACCGCGCTGGGCCAGCTGCGCCCCGAGCTGGCGGCGGCGTGCGGCCTGCGCCACGCCGCCCCAGTCTACGCCACCGCCACCCACGACACCGCCAGCGCGGTGGCCGCCGTGCCCGGCCTGGATGCGCACAGCGCCTACATCAGCAGCGGCACATGGAGCCTGGTGGGCGTCGAGCTGGATGCGCCCATCCTCAGCGAGCAGGCCCAGCACCTCAACTTCACCAACGAGGGCGGCGTGGCGGGCAGCATCCGCCTGCTCAAGAACGTGGGCGGCCTGTGGCTGCTGCAGGAGTGCCAGCGCCAGTGGCAGCGCGAGGGCCGCACCTACGGCTGGGATGAGCTGGGCGCGCTGGCCGAGGCCGCGCCGCCGCTGCGCAGCCTGGTCGACCCCGACGCGCCCGACTTCCTCAGCCCCGGCGACATGCCCGCCGCCATCCGGGCCTACTGCCGCCGCAGCGGCCAGCCCGAGCCAGCCGACGCGGGCGCGGTGGTGCGCTGCTGCATGGAGAGCCTGGCCCTGGCCTACCGCCGTGTGATCGAGCAGATCGAGGCGCTCACGGGGCGGCAGATCCGCACCATCCGCATGGTGGGCGGCGGCACCAAGGACGCCACGCTCTGCCAGCTCACCGCCGACGCCTGCGGGCGCGAGGTGGTGGCAGGCCCCGTCGAGGCCACCGCGCTGGGCAACATGCTGGTGCAGGCCGTGGCCAGCGGCGCGCTGCCAAGCATCCAGGCGGGCCGCGCCGCGGTGGCCCGCTCGGCACCGCAGCGCACCTACGCGCCCCGCCCCGGCACCAACTGGGGCGCGGCACAGGCGGCGCTCTACCGCGAGGGGACGCATTAACCACGAAGACACGAAGACACGAGGGGAGGAGAGACTGGTTTACCACCAAGGCTCCAAGACACCAAGGGGCGGAGAGGAACATGAACCACGAAGGCGCGAAGGCACGAACGGGGAGGGGAAACAGAGACCGGTTTACCACCAAGGCTCCAAGACACCAAGAGAAAACAATGGCGATGGGCCAGCTCTACCCACCTGGCCCATGCGGCGAAGGTGCCGCTATAGTCTTGATGGCCATATGCACGAACACCAGCCGCCAGCGACCAGCATAGGAACGCCTCAAATTGGGGGTTCGAAGGGGGCGTAGCCCCATCGCGGGGTCGCTAGGGGCTGGCCCCTAGCCGCCGCCCGCGCAGGGCATCCACCCATCAACCACAAGGAACCATCATCATCAAAGCAAAGCCGGTCGGCCCGACGAACGAAGAAACAGAGACCGGTTTACCACCAAGGCTCCAAGACACCAAGGGGCGGAGAGAAACATGAACCACGAAGGCGCGAGGGGTAGATGAAAAGCGGGCGTAGGCAATGCTTCTCCCATTGCCCGTCCGCCCAACGACCCAGCGGTGCTGCAGGCGCACCACATCAGCCCGCCACCAGCAGCCCCAGGATGGCCCCGGCCAGCAGGCCCTTCAGCCAGCCGCCCAGGAACCAGCCCCACGCCAGGCCGCGCGGCACCGGCATGTGGATGTAGGTGCCAAAGCCCGAGCCGACGCCTAGCGCGCAGCCCAGCAGCCCGCCAAACAGCAGCCCAGCGCCGAGCGACTTGGGGCTGATCAGCAGCCAGTAGGTCAGCACAAACACCGCGATCAGCACCCACGTCACCGCGTAGACCAGCGGCATATTCATCTGGTCGAGCGGACGCCAGAGGCTGGGGTTTTCGGCGTAGAGCGGGTGCAGCAGAAAGCGGTGCAGCAGCGTATCACATGCGATCCAGGCGATCAGGATGCCAATGGCCGAGAGGACCAGCGAGAGGATCATAGCCGCTCCTTTGCGCGCTGAGAAGTATGTGAAAAATAATACAATAAAAGAGCATAGCGCGTCAACCCCACAAAGACCGAGCCGAGCAGGTGCCTGCTCGGCTCGGGGTAGCGACCTCGGCTGGGCTACTATCGGCTAGGCCTTGGCGGGCGCGGCCACCTGCGGCGCGGGCGCGGCGTGGGCAGGCCGCTGGGCCAGGTTGCCCCGGATGACGCGGGCCAGCATGCCCGGCGCGAGCAGGCTGGTGGCCGGGGCCATCATGTTCACCACCTCCAGGAAGGAGATCGAGACCGCCGAGTCGGTGCGGGCCGCGATATGCACCTTGCCGATGTACCAGCTGATAAACTGGCCCATGGCCGTGCGCTTGCCCTCCACGTGGGGCAGCTGCAGATCGTTGCCCACCGCCACCTGCCAGGGCGCATCCACCACCGGCACGATGGCCTGGAAGAAGCGCAGGCCCAGCCGCTGCGCGCCCTCGGCCAGGCAGGCCTGCAGCGCCAGCGCCTCGTTGGCGGCCACAGTGATGCCCTGGCCGTAGACCGGGTTGAAGCTGCAGATCGCGTCGCCAAACACCATGTAGCCCTCGGGGAAGCGCGAGAGGCGCTCGTAGTGGCGGCGCTGGTTGGCCGGGAAGCGGTAGGGCACCGGGTCGGTGATCGGCTCGGCGTCCTTGATCATAGTGTAGATCTCGGGCGTGGGCATGGTGCGCGCGAACTCTAGGAAGCCCTCGGGGTCGAGCGGGGCGAAGTCGCCGTTATAGCCGCCCAGCGTCACCACCCAGCGCTCGCCCTCCTGCGCGATGATCACGCCATTGCGGCCATCCGGCGGCGCTCCGGCGATCGCCAGGCCCACGTAGCCCGCCCGCTGCTCGGGGGTGCGGCGGTAGTAGCGCGTGGTGTAGCCCATATCGATCTTGACGCGCTCCTCCTCCACCTGGCCATAGCCCAGCGCGGCCAGCCAGGCCGGGCTGCGCGAGCCGCGCCCGCTGGCATCCACCACCAGATCGGCCTCCAGCACCTGCTCGGCGCTGCCCTCGGCGCGGCGCACCAGCCGCACCCCCGTCACCCGCCCGCCGTCGGGCGTGGCCACAATGCCCTCGACATCGCACTGCTCGATCGCGCTGACGTTTGGCAGGGCCAGCACGCGAGCGCGGATGCCCTCCTCGATGCCGGGGCGGCTCATCATCAGGCCCTGCAGGTGGCTGGGCGTGGGCTGGTGGAAGCCGCCGTTGGCGTACCAGCGGATCTCGTTCGAGATATCGGCCTGCACCGCGCCCTGGGCGACCATCTGCTGGGTGAAGCCGGGGAACAGCTCATCCAGGATGGCGCGGCCACGGGCGTGCAGGCCGTGGGCGTGGCGGCCCTGCGGCACACCCTTGCGCGGCTCGATCGCCGCCGGGAAGCTGTCGCGCTCCAGCAGCGTCACCTGCTCGTAGCGGTCGGATAGAACCCGGGCCGCCAGCAGCCCGCCGATGCTCGCGCCGATCACAACCGCGTGGCGTCCAGTGTGCGTCATCTTGCTACTCCTCATATCCTTCTTCTCTTGTGCCGGTGACAGAAGCGGCAGAGCCTGCTGGCCTTTGTGGAGCGCTGCCCAGGCTCGCGCTGTCGGATGAGGGGAGTATACCTGTAACACCCAGCGAATACATAGGTCTGCAAGGGCAACTTGTTCTGATACAGCGGAATGACGCCCGATCATCTCACCGTCGTACCCGAAAAATGCCCATGGCTTGCAGACGCGGTGGATGCAGGCATCTGCAAGCCATGGCGCACTCGGCGGCTAGGCCTCGCCCTCCAGCGCGCTCAGGCGCAGCGCGCCGCCCGGCAGCACCGTGAGGAACTGGCGCGCGCCGGAGTGATAGGCCGTGGGCGCGAAATCAGCAGCGTGGTGCAGGCGCTCGCCCGTGGCCACATCCCACACGCCCGTGCCGCACTCGGGCGAGATAGCGAACAGCCAGCGGTCGTAGGCCAGCCAGCCCAGCCGCGATACGCGGGGCGGCCAGCCGCTGTGCGGGGCGACCTGCGGCCCGCCGAAGGCGCGGGTGGGCGTGCTACTCGGCACATCGAAGAGCAGCACGGCGGGCAGCATTACCTCCTCATCCGCCCCCACGCCCCAGATCGCCAGCGTGCTATCGCCCACCCAGCACATCGGCGAATCCCATAGGTAGTGCGCATAGGTCAAGCGCCGCTCCGACGCGCCATCCTCCGACTCCCACGGGTTCTGCCCCAGCCAGTCGGCAAGGCTCCACGTGCGCACGATGCCCACCGGGTGCCAGACCCAGCCCGCATCCGCCACCCAGCGGCCATCCGGCGAGACGTGCAGGCCGGCGTGGAAGTAGTCGAGGTAGTGCTCTGGCTGCACCTGCTTATCGGATGTCGGCTCGGGCTTCTCGTAGGCGCGCGGCGTCAGCAACTCACCAGTAAGCGGGTCCGAGACATCCAGCCGATTCCAGTCGGTGGCGTGGATGAGCAGCAGCCGCCCGCCGTGCATGAAGAAGCCCAGCGGAAACTGGCAGACATCCACGTGGTACTTCTTCCGATCCAGCTCCATCGTCACCGCGCCGCTGGCCAGATCGACCACCCGCCCGGAGCTGCCGTAGGTATTGGCCACCGCCGCCGCCCGCCCGTCGGGCGCGATGTGGAGCGACAGCGGGGCGGCCAGGTCGAGCGCGCCCTGCGGCAGCCGCGCCAGGGTCTGCGCCGTGCCCGCGCCCAGGTCGAGCCGCACCAGCGCCCCCCACGATGTGAGCGCGACCCACGCCGAGTGCGCCTCGCCGAGCAGCGGCGCGATGACCAGCACATCGCCCAGCAGATCGGCGGGCAGCGCCAGATCGCGGTGGGTAAACCGCAGCGACGTGGCGCGCTCTAGCACCTGCGGCATACCGCCCACCGCCTCAAGGCAACCATCTTCCTCCACGCGCTCGAAACAGGCGCGGCACACCTGGCGCAGCGTGCCCGCCCGCTGCTCGGGCTGCTCAAAGCACTGCTGGCAGAGCAGGATGGAGCGCATGCCCTCGCCGGTATACCAGCGGTAGTAGTCGGGGTACTCCACCCCAAAGAGATGAGCGCACGCCAGCTCGGGGGCGTCGCCAATCATATGTTCACAGCCACGCTTATACATATTTCGGTCGCTTTCCTACTCATGCAAGAACGACCCTATCTTAGAGCAATCTGGCGTCGCTGTCACCTTCTGGCGCATACCCAACGGCCTTATGCTCGCGGCGCGCCGAAGATTTTTCACCACCAAGACTCCAAGGCACCAAGGAACAAAAGAGCGCGAATACTACGAAGACGCGAAGGAAAAAGGAGGCAGCGCCGTGCCTGGGTAGGGCGTCAGAATGTGGAATGTGGCGGTCTCGATCCCCTGCGACACCGCCCACTCCACGGTGCGGGCAAACACATCGGGGCCATCGTCATCCATGCCAAACACAAAGCTGGCGTTCACCATCACGCCCAGATCGTGCAGGCGGCGGGTGGCGGCGGTGTAGTCGCGATCAAGGTTCTGGGTCTTGCCCTGGGCGCGCAGGTTCTGCTGGCTCAGCGTCTCGAAGCCCACAAACAGGCTGCGCAGCCCCGCATCCACCGCGCGCTCAAGCAGCCCCGAGCGCAGCACCGACTGGAGGGTGCCCGCCGCCTGCCACAGCCGCCCCATGCCGCGCATCCCATCGAACAGCGCGCTGGCGAAGCGCACATTGCCAAACAGATGATCGTCAAGGAAGTACAGATGACGCCCCGGCAGGCGGTCGATCTCCGCCAGAGCGTCATCCACCGCCTGGGTGTAGAAGGAGCGCCCGCCCTGAAAAAAAGCCTCCTTGTAGCAGAAATCGCAGCTGTGCGGGCAGCCGCGCGAGACCACGATGGAGTTTGGCACCAGGTAGAGCTGGCGCTTGATCAGGTCGCGGCGGGCGGGCGGAGCGCCAAGCAGCGAGCGCTGGGTGGAGCGATACAGCGGCTGCGGGCGATCCATGCGAAAATCGGCAAGAAACTGTGGCCAGGTGTCCTCGCCGGGGCCAAGGAAGATCGTATCGGCGTGGCGGGCCGCCTCATCGGGCAGCGACGTGACGTGCAGGCCGCCTAGGCACACGTGCGCGCCCTGGGCGCGGTAGCGATCGGCGATCGCGTAGGCGCGGTAGGCCGATGTGATGTAGACCTGGATGACCACCAGATGCGGCGCATCGTTCAGCTCAAGCGGCTCCACATGCTCATCCTGAAGCACGATCGCATCATCGGGGTCAAGGTAGGCGGCCAGCGTCGCGAGGCCAAGGGGTGGGAAGAGCGAGTACTTGACCGGGCGGAAGAATGGGCTGTGCGCCTCGGTGAGGGAGGGCAGGATGAGTTTTACGCGCATCACATGTCTCCTGGTCGGCTGGGTACCGCAACACCATAGAGCTACGCCTAGCACATCACAACGCCTTAGATGCGCATGCGACCTCACGCAAGTGCTTGCCACCGCCCCTAGCCAGCATATATGCGCCGCGCCGCATGCCCAACGGCCACGCGCCGCCGGCGGCAGGGCGTGGTATAGTTTGCGCACCGACCGCATCGATCTGCGCGGCGGGCCGGGCAGCCCGCCGCGCGTCACGCGCCAGCCATAGGAACACCAGGAGCACAACGACCGCATGCTGCCCAGCTTCCACACTATCTACCGCGCCATCAAGGCCGCACCGCCGCGCCCCGCCGGTTTCCCGCTCGACGTGCTGCTCGACGCCGGGCGACTGCGCCAGCTGCGCGCCGCGCCGCACCTTCAGCCCTTCCTGGCCAAAATGCGCGAGGAGGCGGCCCGCGCCAGCGCCACGCCGCCGCCAGCGCTCACCTTCAGCCAGTTCCGTATGTTCGAGGCCACCGGCGAGCGCTACACCTACGAGGAGCCATACTTCGACCGCCGCCGTCGGCTGCTGGCCCTGGCCCTAACCGTGGCCGTCGACGGGGATGACGGCCCACTGCCCGCGCTCGAAGACCTGATCTGGGCGATCTGCGACGAGCACAGCTGGGCGCTGCCAGCGCACCTGCCGCTCGGCCACGAGGCAGCGCGCGCCACCCGCCCGCCCCGGCAGGTGATCGACATCTTCTCCTCCCACACCGGCCACGCCCTGGCCGAGCTGCTGGCCCTGCTGGGCGAGCGGCTCAGCCCGTGGCTGCGCCACCGCATCCGCAGCGAGGTGGAGGAGCGCATCCTCCAGCCCTTCGCCAGCGACGTGCGGCCCTTCCACTGGGAGCACACCCACAGCAACTGGGCGGGGGCATGCGCGGGCAGCGTGGGCATGACCGCGCTGGCGATCGAGGATGACCGCGAGCGGCTGGCCGGGATCATTGGACGAGTGGTGCAGACGCTGGAGAGCTTCATCGAGGGATTCAGCGAGGATGGCGGCTTCATCGAGGGCGTAGAGGGCTGGGGCTACGGGTTCGCCTTCTATGTCTACTTCGCCGACGCGCTGGCCCGCTTCACCGGCGGGCGGCTCGACCTGCTGCAGGGCGAGAAGATCCAGCAGATCGCCGATTTCCCGCTGGCGGTGGCGCTGGGCAACGGCACCTACATCAACTACGCCGACACGCCCGAGCGCGCCCGCTACCACCCCGGCCTGGGCTGCTACCTGGCGCGGCGCTTCGGCCAGCCGCTCTCGGGGCTGCCCGCCCCCAGCTTCCGCTACGACCACAGCTACCGCTGGGGCCACATCAGCCGCGACCTGCTGTGGAGCGAGGACGCGGCGCTGGGCGGCCAGATCGGCGACGGGTCGTACTACCTGCCCGACCTCAGCTGGGTGGTCGAGCGGCGCATGCTGCAGGGCCGCGCGCTGGCCTTCTCGGCCAAGGGCGGGCACAACGGCGAGCCGCACAACCACAACGACCTGGGCCACTTCATCCTGCACGTGGGCGGCGAGAGCCTGCTGGCCGACCTCGGGCCGGGCATCTACACCCGCCAGTACTTCGGCGGCCAGCGCTACGAGGACATCCACGCCAGCTCCTACGGCCACTCGGTGCCGCTGATCAACGGCCAGCCCCAGCAGGTGGGCCGCAGGTACGATGCCCGGGTGCTGCACTACGAGCGGCAGCCCGCCGGGGTGCGCTTTGTGCTCGATCTGACCCACGCCTACGCCAGCGACGAGCTTGACTCGCTCATTCGCTCGTTCGACTGGCAGATCGACCACGAGGCCCAGGCGGCCACCATGGTGCTGCGCGACAGCTTCCGCCTGAGCGCCCCGCCGACCTCGCTTGAGGAGTGCCTGATCAGCCTGCGCAAGCCCACCCTTGCCGAGGGCACGGCCACCTGGGAGGGCATCCTGGGCAACGTGACGCTGCGCTTCGACCCCGCGCTGCTAGAGCCGACCGTCGACCCCATCCCCTCGTTCGGGCTGCTAGGCACACCCACCACCGCCTACCGCCTGCGGCTGCGTGCGCTGACCGACCGTGCCGACCAAGTGCTCGATCTGCGCTTCCGCTGCGCCCTCAAGACCGAGCCATAGGCCGCAGCGCGCCGCGCCAGCCGTGCGATAATGCGGACACGCCATTTTTACGACAAAGGAGACGCCCATGGATACCATCACCGCAGCGCTGGGACAGATTGGCCTGGTTCCCGTCATCAAGATCGACCGCCCCGAGGACGCCGTGCCGCTGGCCCGCGCCCTGCTTGAGGGCGGGCTGGGCTGCGCCGAGATCACCTTCCGCACCGCCGCCGCCGCCGAGGCCATCCGCCAGATCGCCCGCGAGGTGCCCGAGCTGTTGGTGGGCGCGGGCACCGTGCTGAATGTGGCCCAGGCCCAGCAGGCGGCGGACGCCGGGGCAAAGTTCCTCGTCTCGCCCGGCTTCGACCCCGCCGTGGTGGACTGGAGCCGCGAGCACGCGGTGTTGATGCTGCCCGGCGTGGCCACGCCCACCGAGGTGCAGATGGCGCTGGCCAGGGGCCTGCGCCTGCTCAAGTTCTTCCCCGCCGAGGAGGCGGGCGGCGTGCGCATGCTCAAGGCGCTGCACGGCCCCTACCAAGACGTGCGCTTCATGCCTACCGGCGGCATCAAGCCCGCCAACCTGCCCGAGTACCTGGCGCTGCCCAACGTGGTGGCCTGCGGCGGCAGCTGGATGGCCACCGCCGAGCTGATCGCCGCCGGTCGCTTCGACGAGATCACGCGGCTCTCCGCCGAGGCCCGCGCCGTGGTAGAGCGGGCGCGAGCGGGGTAGGCTATCGCTACCCCAAACCGAGCGACCGCTGGCAACGCTCCAAACATTGCCTACGGTCGCTCGGCGCATCTTCGCCCAGGGCCGGATGCGCGGCCTTCGGTCAGTTCCCCTGGCCTTCGGTCGTTTCCCCCTGACCTTCGGTCGTTTCCCCCTGACCTTCGGTCGTTTCCCCCTGACCTTCGGTCGTTTCCCCCTGACCTTCGGTCGTTTCCCCCTGACCTTCGGTCGTTTCCCCCTGACCTTCGGTCATTTCCCCCTGACTTTCGGTCACTTCCCCCTGGCCTTCGGTCGTTTCCCCCTGGCCTTCGGTCACTTCCCCCTGACCTTAAGTCAATCTACGCGCCATTCTATCAATCTACACGGTATTCCATGATTATTACCGAGTATTTTTGACCATATGACTTTAATCTCAAACTATTCTTAACACACACATATATCTACGGCATCATTTCACTTTCAAAACCGCCTATAGTATCTTGTGAATATAGCTCATAGTATGAAAAATAGAGTATATATCGTGATATATCGCATGTTTGATCTTTTTCTACCGATTGTACTGGCTCTTTTATGTGATCGGGCGGACACGCGATGCATGCCACGCCCATCGCCGACGTAGGGGCGGGTCTCGTGCCCGCCCACCATGAACGCCACGTGCGCCACGCCCATCGCCGACGTCGGGGCGGGTCTCGTGCCCGCCCACATCGTGCGCATGGTATTGCGCCGCGTGCATCGGGCAGACACGCGATGCATGCCACGCCCATCGCCGACGCTGCGCCGCCCTAGCTCACACCACACGCGTACAGGGTCGAGGCCCCGCCGCCCGGGCCGCCGCGCGCGCCGCTGATGTCCACATTCGCATCCGTCACCACCGTGCAGGATGACTGGAGGTAGCTGGTGATGCCGGAGCTACCGCCGCCCGGGCCGCCGCGGTCGCCGCCCCACAGCACGTAGCGCACATCGCCCTGCGCCACCAGCTTGGCCAGGCCCTCGGCGTCGATCACCGGGTCGCTGCCGCTGAAGCCGCCCGCGTAGAGCACGGGCCGCCCGGTCTGGAGCACATACTCCGCGCCCGCCTGCGAGCTGGGCACCACCAGCAGGTACTTCACATCCTGCGTGCGCTCCTGCAGGTAGGCCACCAGCGACTGCTTCCCGCCGCTCTGCGCCGCATCGCCCTGGGTAGGCGCGCTGGGCTGCTGGCCGCTCGACCACGCGCCGTCGCGCCTGCCGCCGTCGCGGCCCATGCCGCCTGGGCCGCCCTGCCCACTCTGGCCGCTGTATGCCTGGGTCATCGCGCCGCTGGTGTTGGCGTAGGCCGTGGTGAGGCCCGACCACACGCCGGGGATGACCAGCAGCCCCAGCACGATGAGCGCGAAGGCCGCCTGGGGCAGCCGCCGCCCATCCACGAACAGGCCCGCCACCAGCAGCACCGCGCCCAGCGCCGCCAGCGCCACCGCAGGCACCACCCACCAGCTCAGCGAGCCGTACATGTTCACCGCGTAGACCTGGTAGGCCAGCGTGACCGCCGCTGCCCCGGCCAGCAGCGCCGCCGCCAGCCGCCCGCTCTGGCGGTAGAGCCGCCACATCCAGACCGCGCCGATCGCCACCACCGCCGCCAGCGGCGCGCCCAGCATCGCCAGGTAGTACTGGTGGAAGAACCCAGCCACGCTGAAGAACACGACGCAGGTGAGCAGCCAGCCGCCCCAGAGGATGACCCCGCGCCGCAGCACGATCTGATCGCGCCGCCACGCCGCCGTAGCCATCGCCGCCAGCGCGATCAGGCCGAAGGGCAGCATCCAGCTCACCTGGGCCGCCAGCCCCGACTGGAACAGGCGCAGCACGCCGGGGTTGCCCGTGCCAAACATGTTGCCGCCGCCCATCCCACCGCCACCTGGGCCGCCCTGCCCGCCCGGGAAGCCCTGCCCGCCACCCGGGAAGCCGCCCTGGCCAGCGCGGCCCTGCCGCCCATCGGCGCCACTCTGGCCGCTCGGCGGCTGCATCTGGCCCGGTGCGCTCGGTGCGCTCTGGCCATCGGGCTGCGCGGCACCCGCCGTGGCACCGCCCGAGGATGTGCGGCTAAAGATCTGCGAGATGCTCTGCCACGACCAGCCGCTGCGGTTGCCCAGCAGCCGCTGGAGGCCGTTGTAGCCCACCATCAGGTCGATCTCCGAGTTCGACGAGCTGCTGCCCACATAGGGCCGCTGGTCGGCGGGCGTCATGTCCACCGCAATCGCCCACGAGAGCGCCACCGGCACCAGCACCGCCGTGGCTAGCCCCAGGTGCAGGATCTTCTTCCACCAGCGCTGCTCCGAGCCGAACAGGTACATCGCGTAGAAGGCGGGCAGCGGCAGCAGCGCCTGCATCATCTTGATATTGAAGCCGATGCCCACCAGCACCGCGCCCAGGATCAGAAACCGCAGCCGCTTGGCCTCCGCCGCCTTCAGGAAGGCCCAGGCCGCCAGCAGCAGCGTGAAGATCAGCGTGGCGTCGGGCGTATTGTTGCGCTCCACCGCGATAGCCACCGGCGTGACGGCCAGCGCCAGCGCGGCCAGCAGGCCCGCCACGCTGCCAAACGACCGCCGCACCAGATGGAACAGCACCAGCACCGAGCCGATGCCCGCCAGGATCTGCGGCAGCACCACCGCGAAGCCGTTCACACCCAGGAAGTAGGCCGAGATCGCCTGGAGCCACAGCCCCACTGGCGGCTTGTCCACCGAGACCGAGCCGCCCGGCTCCGCCGACACGAAGAAGAAGTTGTGCCACGACTGGAGCATGGCCTCCACCGCCGCCGTGTAGTAGGTGTTGGCCTGGCCGATCGCGCCGCTGTTGCCGAAGCGCAGCGCCGCCGCCAGCGCCACAATGCCCAGCAGGGCCAGCGCGGTCCAGCTCAGGCCGAACGGCAGGCGCGATACCCGCCGCGCCGCGCGCTCCTCGCCCGCGCGAAATGTCTCACGTGTGACTGCCATACGCTCTGTCCCCTCTCGCGGCGCGCCAGCCCAGTGCTCGCACGCCAACATTGCCTGGTATGATCAACGCTCTGCGGCGTGGGGATGCGCCCTTGCCTCACCCTGGCAGACCGATCTTGTTCCGCTGTGAAGGATAGCGGCTCGATGTTCAGAAGCTATAAAGATACTGTTTGGCATGTGTGCGGATGTGGTGCGGCAAATGGCACTTTTCTGCGTAGCCCGTCTGAATACGACGCCACATGGGCCGAGCGGGGAGGGAGCAACAACAATCCCACATTGCGGTCATCGCCCCAGATCCGATGCCTGCAATGATCTCCAACGGGTGTAGGGGCGGGTCTGGTGCCCGCCCCATCGCCATGCGCCGAAATCATCGAATCCCGAATCCGATGATTTCGGCGCGTTCCGTTACGCTCTGCGCCGCCCGAACCGCATGGGCGTTCGATGTGCGCAACAACGACAGCGTGGGTGGGCACGAGGCTTGCCCCTACGGAACGGATCGCATCGCTGGCGCGGCATTGCCGCCAAGGGGGAGACACCATCAGGCGTACCTGTGTTCGGCATGGCCTGGCACGCACATCTGCGGGTCGCCACCGTAGGGCAGGGAAGATGTGCTACGATAGGCGCACACGTCTATGAGCACACGTCGCAGTATCCATGAGCAAAGAAGCACCAACCGCTGGGAACGCTGCCTACATCCGCACATCAAGGAAGCAACCCATGATCCCATGTCCCCACTGCGGCCTGCCGAACATCCGCGAGCGCAGCATCTGCAAGCGCTGCCGCCAGCCGCTGCTGGCTACCGGGCCAGCGCAGCAGGCCGCCAGCACCGGCGACACCAGCGCGATCTTCCACGACCACATTGGCAGCCGCATGCTCATCTTCTCGCCCGCCGCGCTAGAGTACGACGCGCCAGGGGTGCGCTTCACCGCGCCCTACTGGAACATCAAGTCGATCGACCGCACGCTGATGAGCTACATGATGAACATGTACTTCAACCCGAACAACACCGACTTTCGCCAGTGGGAGCAGCGCCTGCGCCCGCCGATCGCCGCCAGCGAGCCAATCCGCTACAGCATCCCGATCTCGGGCTTCGGCTACCCGCAGAACAGCCAGCTGCACGCCGAGCTGCGCCGCAGGATGCCCTGGCTGCAGCTGCACCCTCTTCACTAGATAATAGTTAGGCAAAACAAGCACAGAGCGAAGGAACACCCGTGACCGCAACGATCCCGTTTGGCAGATGGCTCCAGCAGCAGCGCAAAAAGCTCGATCTCACCCAGGCCGAGCTAGCGCAGCAGGCCGGATGCGCCCTGGGCACCCTGCGCAATATCGAAACCGGCAGCGCCCGCCCATCCAAGCAGCTGGCGGCGCGGCTGGCCATGGTGCTCGGTGGCGAGCAGGAGCAGGTCGCCGCCATCGTAGCCTTCGCGCGCGGCACCGGCCCAGCGCCAGCCGTGCTGCCCGCCGCGAACGCACGCCACGGCGCGCCCACGCACCTCACCGGCATGATCGGGCGCGAGCGCGAGCTGGCCGAGCTGCGCGGCATGCTGCTGCGCCCCGACGTGCGGCTGGTCACGCTCACCGGGCCGGGCGGCACCGGCAAGACCCGCGTGGCGGTCGAGAGCATCGCGCTGCTGGAGAGCAGCTTCCCCGGCGGGGTGTGGTTTGTCGACCTCGCACCGGTGTCCGACCCGGCGCTGGTGCTGGCCGCCATCGCCCAGGCCGTGGCCCTGCCGCGCGGCGCGGGGCCGCTGCTGGCGCAGCTGGCCGAGGCGCTGCGCGGCGACGCGGCGCTGCTGCTGCTCGACAACTTCGAGCAGGTGGTGGATGGCGGGGCCGATGTGGCCGCCCTGCTGGGCGCGTGCCCCCGGCTGAAGGCGCTGACCACCAGCCGGATCGCGCTGGGCCTGATGGGCGAGCACGAGCTGCCCATCCCCCCGCTGGGCCTGCCCGACCGCGCGCGCCTCCCGCCGCTGCCCCAGCTCACACAGTACGAGGCCATCCGGCTGTTCCGCGCCCGCGCCCGCGCCGCCCGGCCATCCTTCGAGATCACCGCCGAGAACGCCGCCGCCGTGGCCGAGATCTGCTACCAGCTCGATGGCCTGCCGCTCGCTATCGAGCTTGCGGCGGCGCGCATCAAGCTCTTCCCGCCCCAGGCGCTGCTGGCCAAGCTCGACCGCAGGCTCGCCTTCCTCACCGGCGGGCGCGATCGGCCAAGCCGCCAGCAGACCATCCGCAGCACCATCGAGTGGAGCTACCGGCTGCTGGCCCCCGACGAGCGGCGCATGTTTCAGAAGATCGGCGTGTTCAGCGGCGGCGCGACCCTCGACATGATCGCGGAGGTGTGCGCCGAGCCGCAGGCCCAGGTGGATGCGATCGTCTTCGCGCTGGTGAGCCACAGCCTACTCTACGTGCTGCCGCCGCGTTCCGACAGCCCCGAGATCAACCCGCGCATCGGCATGCTTGAGACGATCCGCGAGTTCGCGCTGGAGCGGCTCGACGCGGGCGACGAGTCTGCCCCCACCCGCCGACGCCACGCACGCGCCTACGCCGCCATGGTGCGGCAGGGCCAGCCCCAGCTGCTCGGGCCAGAGCAGGCCGCCTGGCTGCGGCGGCTCAACATCGAGCACGACAACATTCGCGTCGCGCTGGCCTGGCTGCTGCGCGACGACGCGGCCCAGGCCCTGGCGATGGCAGGCGAGCTGGCCGATTTCTGGAAGGTGCGCAGCCTGTTCGAGGAGGGGCGGCGCTGGCTGGATGCGGCGCTAGAGGCGAGCGTGGCGCTCCCGCTGGACCGCACCCGCATCCACGCGCTGCACGGCGCGCTGATGATGGCGGTCGACCAGGCCGATGTGCCCCGCGCCACCGACCTGGCCGAGCAGCATGTGGCCGCCGCCCGCGCCCTCGGCGACCCGCGCTACCTGGCCGAATCGCTGGCCGAGATGGCGCAGCTGGCCTACACCGTGGGGCGGCTGGATCGCGCCGAGGAGCTATTCCGCGAGGCGCTTGCGGACTTTCGCGCGCTGGGGAACCGCGAGCGGGTGGCCAATATGCTGCTGAACATCGGGCGGATCGTGGGGGTGCACCGCTGCGATGCGGCGGTAGCCACGCCGCTGCTCAGCGAGAGCCTGGCGATCTACGAGCAGATCGGCTACCCGCTGGGCGTCGCGATGGCAAGCCTCTGCCTCGCCTCCACCGCCATCCACACCGGCGATATCGCCCAGGTGCAGCGGCTGGGTAGGCAGGCGCTCGGCCTCGCGTGGGAGCTTGGCAACCAGGTGCAGATCGCGTTCAACCTCACCACCCAGGCGGTGGTGTCGATCCACGCTGGCGATCCGGCGCAGGCGGCGCGCTTCTACGCCGCCGCCGAGGCGATCTTCAGCGCGGTCGCGATGCCGCTCAGCCCCAGCGAGCAGGCCACCCACGACCGCTGGCGAGCCGAGGTGGTGGCCGCGCTCGACGGGCGGCAGGCGGCGGCGGCCTGGGCCGAGGGCGGCAGCGCACCGCTGGCGCAGATCGTGGCCGAGGCGCTCGGCCACAGCCAGCAGCGCACGGCGCGGGGATAGGCAGGTTCGAGATCAGCGCCCATCATCATAGGACTGGATAAGCACGCACTCGGCGCTGATCTGCGGGGCCAGATCGCAGGCCGCGCGCAGATCGGGGTTGGTCACATCTGCGGCGTTCGGTCGACCGCCGCGCATCTTCCAGACCATGTAGCGGTTGTAGAGCGCCGCCGCCTTGGCCTTGGCCGCTTGGTCACCCGACACCTGGTCGTAGAGGCTGAGCGCCTGCGTGTAGGCCTCCCATGCGCGGTCGTAGTCGCCCACCGCATAGTAGGCGTTGCCCTGGCTCAGGTAGGCCTGGGCCTGCTCCATCGTAGTCGCATCGCTATTGTTTAGCACGCGGTCGCCCGCCTGGATCGCAGCCCCCGCCGCGTGCTCCTGCACACTAGCGGGCAGCACATCCAGCGCGCGCTCGGCCTCCACCTGCGAGATCAGCAAGTTGTAGGTCGAGATACCCTGGATGCCCACGTAGCCAGCCGCCGCCGCCACCACCGCCGCCGCCACCGCCGCGCGGATCAGGTGCCTGGGCAGCTGGGCCAGCTGGCCCAGGGCGTAGGCGACCACCGCCGCGCCGCTCACCGCCAGCCCAATGTTGAGCGGGCGCAGCAGCGGCACCATGCCCAGCATCCCGGCGGCCAGCATCAGCCCGCCTGCGGCCACGGCTGCGAAGGGGAAGTAGTCGCGGATGCCCAGCACGCGGCGCATGGCCATCGGCATGATGCCGACCCAGTAGACCACCGGCCCAACGGTCAGCAGGCCGCTAAAGGCCAGCAGCGCCAGCGCCACGTAGATCGGCGCGGGCAGCACGCTGGCGAGCGGCGCACCTGCGGCGTGATCGGCCAGGAAGATCGCCAGCAGCACCATGCCCGCCGCCGCCGTAGCCCCGGCGCGGCTGCGCAGCACCACAAAGCCATAGTGCTCTGGCTCCACCGGGCTGCGCACCGCCTGCAGCCGCGTGTCGATATCCTCCTGCAGGCTCGTGAACCAGCCGGTGATGCCCTCGATGTGCATATCATCGCCGACGCGATTTTCCAGAAATGCCCCCGTCAGCAGCGCCATCGGCATCCTCCACAGCTTGCGCTCGATCCGCAGCCAGCGCCCTACATCGCGCCAGCGGAAGTGCTGGCTCAGCTCGCCCCGCGCATTGTAGTAGGCGATCCCCTCAGTGTCCGTCACGAAGAGATCGGGCTGCTCGCGGCTCAGGTCGCCCAGCGCCACGAACGAGATCACGCCCACCGCCACCACAGCGTAGATCGCACCATAGAGCACCAGCAGCACCGCCAGCACCACCAGGCTGCGCAGCGGATCGAATGTGATCTGCAGCGTGGCCAGCTGCGCCACCCGCGTGATCGTGGCGCTGGGCGCGAACACCGCCATCACCAGCATGGCCATGGGCAGGGCGATGACCGAGAGCACACGCAGCAGCGGCAGCTGCGAGTTGGGGAAGCGGGCCACATACTGCTTCTCTGGCTCGGCGGCGAGGATGGCAGCGATCTGCTGCGCCACCTCGCCGGGGCCGACCCG
The DNA here is from genome assembly GCA_009268125.1 of Chloroflexia bacterium SDU3-3. Taxonomy (NCBI): domain Bacteria; kingdom Bacillati; phylum Chloroflexota; class Chloroflexia; species Chloroflexia bacterium SDU3-3. The sequence goes on from WBOU01000006.1 coordinate 352,523, forward strand.
GCGGCGGATCATGCGCAAGTGGTAGAGCAGCTGCTCGCGGCCCACCACATAGCCCCAGCTGCGCACATAGGCCAGGCACTCGCGGTAGCGTGCCAGCGCCTGCTCGTAGTCCTGGGCGTCGGCCAGCAGCTGGGCCTGCATGCCGATCGCCACCGCCTCAAGGCGGAAGTCGCTCTGCTCGCGGAAGACCGCGATCAGCTGGCCGATCATCTGCTCGGCCTCGGCGCGCCTGCCCTGGTTGATCAGCGACTTGGCCACCACCACATCCAGCCAGGCCCGCGTATGCGCATCCTGGGCCGCTGGCCGCGCCTTGGCCGAGGCCAGCAGCGCCCGCGCGCGCTCGGGGTAGCCAAATTTCCGCACGATATCGGCGATCTGACGCTCAGTGCGCAGCATGCCCACGTCGTCGCCCAGCTCGCGGAATGCGGCCATGGCCCGCTCGTAGCACGAGAGCGCGGCGCGGAACAGCCAGATCAGCGTCCAGTTCTGGTAGGATGCGAAGTAGCGCGGCCTGGGCAGCACCTCGTCGCCCGAGCGGATCAGCAGCAGCAGCGGGTAGAACGGCAGCGACATCAGCCAATCCCAGAGCATGGCCAGCCCGCGCAGCAGCGGGTTGCGCGGGTAGGCGGGCACATGCCAGCCGCCCGTGCTCGCGCCCAGCGCCTGGTAGGCCTCGCCCAGCAGCCGCCAGATCTCGGCGGCATGCTCGCGGCTGCCCAGATCCTCGTAGGTGGCCCGCGCGCGGTGGTAGATCTCGGTGGCCTGCACCCAGCGGGCGGTCTCGACGTAGATCTCGCCGAGGGCCTGCTGCACCTGGGCGCGCAGCATGGCGTCCATATCCGCTATGCGCAGCAGCTCGCTCAGGTGCAGCTCGGCCTGGTCGAGGGCCAGCGAGGCCTTCTCGAAGCGCGCCCGCATAAAATGCAGCTTGTAGGTGCAGCTTTCGCCCAGCGGGATGTCGCGCGGGATCTGCAGCAGGGCCTCGGCCTCGCCCAGCTGGTGCTCGGCCTCGGCCTCGCCGAAGGCGAGCAGCAGGGCATCCATGCCGGCATGCTGGTCGGCGGCCAGCTGGTGGTAGAGCGCCTCGCGGCGGTAGATATCCCACGAGCCGCTGACCGCCACCCACACGGTCTGCTGGGCGAGGCCGCGCGGCAGCGGGGTGGCCGGGGCCAGCGACACCGCCAGATCGCCAAAGTAGCGCGCTAGGTCGCGGTTGATCTGGGCGAACCCCTCGGCGTCATCGCGCCGCCACTCATCCAGCAGCGCCTCGCGCACCTCGTCGTGGTAGGCGTAGCGGGCCTGATCCATCGGGCGCACGAAGCTGTAGCCGCGCAGCAGCTCCAGCACGCGGTCGTTGCCGTCGTCGCGCTCGCGCAGCACGCCCAGCACGCCCTCGTCGAACCAGCGCGGGATGGCCGCGCGGCGCAGCACATCGGCCTGCTTTGGCCCGGCGGATGCCAGGATCTGCTGGATGGAGGTGCCGATCAGCTCGCGCGGGGCCATCGCGCCCAGCGCCAGCAGCGGGTCGGTCACGCGGTCGATCTCACGGCTCAGCGCCGAGACCGCCTGCGCGCCCTGGGGGGCCAGCTCGCGCCCGCACTGGCGGCAGCGCAGGGCGTCGGGCGGGTTGGCCGCCCCGCAGTTCGGGCAGGAAACATCAAGATCGTCCGACATCACTGTTCTCCCCGGCTCCTCGCCCTACCACTGGTCGTCGGCGGTGGCCTTCGCGCCATTGGCCTGCTCTAGGTTGTCGCCCACGATCCCCATCACCGAGGGGTTGCCGCCGATCGCCTGGCTCAGCCGCAGCATCTCGGCGTCGGTGATCACGCCCAGGCCCCGCCGCTCGCGCAGGTACACCCGCACATCGTCATCCGACAGCGCATCCAGCGAGATACGGCCCAGCACATCATTCCACTCGACCCCGAAGCTGGGCGCGCGCCGCCCGGCCAGCACCGCGATCACGTTGGGCAGGCGGCCATCGCGCATGCGGGCCAGCAGCTCGCCCACCACCCAGCGGTTTACCGGGCTGGCTGCCCAGCCATCGTCGTCGCTGCTCAGCCGGTCGTAGCTGTCGAACAGGAAGACGGCGCGCTGCTGCTGGCTCAGGTCGGCCAGGCATTCAAAAAACACGCTGGTGATACGATCTTCGATGGCGCGGCGGATGAGCGGGTCGCTGGTCTGGATGTTGAAGGTGTTGCCGGTGATCGTGGTGTTGCCCTGGCTGATCGTCACATCGCCGCCCACGGTCGCGCTGCTCAGGTTGATCGGGGCGGGCGCAGGCGCGCCGACTACATCCACCTGCACGTGGGGCGTGGCAGCATCCACCAGCGCCTGCGCCAGCCGTGCGAAGCCGCCAGCGCCCAGCAGGTCGCGGCCCTTGGTCATCAGGGTGAGGGCGTCGTAGGCATTGCCATCGGCAAAGTCGAACAGCGCCAGCGGCAGGCTGCGCGCCTGCGCCAGCTGCTCGAAGGTGTGGATGAGCCAGCTCTTGCCCATCCCAGGCCCGGCAGTGAGAACCATGATTCGGCGCGGGGAGGTGCCATCCATCATCTTCTGGAAGGCGTCGATCTGGCGGGTTCTATCGACAAAAAGCTCGCGCAGCGTTCGTGTCATGCATTTTGAGGGCTGGGCGGCGGATACAGCCCAATGATACCACCGAACGGCGCGAGAAAACAGGGTGCAAAAAGGGCCAGGGCTATGCGTTCTCATTCGGCAGAACGGTTTAACCACCAAAACACCAAGCAGCACCAGACTCTATGTACCACGAAGACCCGAAGGCACAAAGGAAAAAACCGATTTGCCCCAAGCTGCCAAAACGCAAACAAAGCGCAGACAGAACGCATAGACCCTACAAAAAAGGCAGGTTGCCCTGCCCTTTTTGCCACCATCTACGTTAGGGTGTAAAGCCTAGGCCGCAAACAGGTCGAAGTAGTCCTCCAGGCGGGGCTGCCAGCCCTGGGCGCGGAACACGCCCTCGTGCGTGTCCAGCTCGTAGGTGCCACGGTGCTCACCCCTGGCGATGGTGTGCAGCGCGGCCACCAGCGCATCCACATCCTCCAGCGTGTTGGCCAGGCCCACGCTGGCGCGCACCAGGCCCACCGGCTTGGATGTCGGCTCGCAGGAGAGCTCGTCGTCCGAGAGGTTCAGCAGGCGGCGCAGGTAGGGCTGGGCGCAGAACGCGCCGCTGCGCACCGCGATGCCGTACTCGCTGCTCAGCACCGCGCCGATCAGGCGGTGGTCCACACCCTCGATCTGGAAGGGCACCACGCCCAGGCGGCTGGCCGCGTTGGCCGGGTCGGTATCGCCGAAGATCTTTATGCCGGGCACCTCGGGCAGCCGCTCCAGCAGCGCGGCGGTCAGCGCCGCCTCGTGTGCGGCTACATTGTCCATGCCGATCCGCTCCAGCGCCTGCACGGCGGCGGCCAGCGCCACCGCGCCCACCACGTTGGGCGTACCCGCCTCGTCGCGGGCGGGCGCATCGGCCCAGATGATGTCGCTGGGCGTCACCACCTTGATCGTGCCGCCGCCCACGGTCTCGGGCGTGCCGTTGGCGAAGGTGTCGCGCCGCCCGATCAGCACGCCGGTGCCAAACGGGGCGTAGAGCTTGTGGGCCGAGAGCGACACATAGTCCAGGTGGGCCGGGTCATCCAGGTCGCCGATGTCGATCGCGCGGTGGGGCGCGAGCTGCGCGCAGTCCACCGCGATCCTGGCCCCCGCCGCGTGGGCCTGCTCGGCGATGCGGTGGATGTTGGGCAGCGTGCCGGTGACATTGCTGCCGCCGCTGATCGCCACCAGCTTCACGCGGCGCTCGTGCTGCTTCAGCAGGTAGGCCAGGTGATCCTCATCCAGCTGGCCGCGCTCATCCACGCGGATGTAGGCCACGCGGGCCACCTGCCGCCACGGCAGATCGTCGGCGTGGTGCTCCAGCTCGCTGGTGATCACCACCTCGCCGGGGCGGAAGGCCAGCCGCCGCGCCAGCTTGTTGATTGCCCAGGTGGTGTTGGCCCCGAAGATCACCACGTGCTGGTCGGGGCGCGCGCTCACGAAGCCGCCCACGATCGTGCGGGCGTTCTCGAAGGCGGCGGTGGAGATCTGCGAGGAGAAGCCGGTGCCACGGTGCACGCTGCTGTACCAGCTGAGGAATTTGTTGACCGTCTCGTGGACCGAGCGCAGCGCGGGGGTGCTGGCGGCGTGGTCGAAGTTGATCGGGCGCGTACAGCTGCCATCCAGCAGCGGCACCTGGTTGTCGTGCCCGGTCACCTGGGCGCTCAGATCGAACGATGCGGCGGATGTGGCGTGTGAACTCATAGCGGTCGGCTCCCTTCAGCAGCTGGCGCGATAGCGGTAGGCGCTTGATCCAGCGAGGGAGGGCCGCAGATGGGGATGTGGCAGGCCGCCGCAGAAAACACACAGCCCCTTCCATAGTGGGAAGGGGCCAGTATCCAGGACTCGCCGCTCATCTTCCAGTCGTCGCTGCCGGATTTGGCACCATTCCCGCCGCGCTAGGGCACATGTGGTGCGCCGCGCTGGTAGGTGGTTGCCGAGGCTTCATAGGGCCGGTCCCTCCGCCTCTCTGGATAAGCGTCTATAAAGTTGTTAACTAAAACTATCATAGTATACTTGCAAAACTTTGTCAAATTGCCATTTTGAGCACAAGCGACCGTTTTATCACCAAAGCACCAAACTACCAAGGAAGCACAAATAATGGGGGTATGACGATGCAATCTACGCCGCATCCATCGCGCCCATGCGCACCCGCTGTCGGCGGCAAAGCATATAATTCGTTCCCGTGGTCCCTTGGGGTCTTGGAGTCTTGGTGGTAAAATCGCGCTGCCGAACGAGCACCCATAGGCCCGAGAAAAGCCGCCGCACCTAGTTGCCGCCACCCCTGCTTCGCAGTACAATAGAGAGTCAAAATACAGCGAACAGGATACTCTGTGATCACATACGAAGAACTTGCCGCCGGTCTCGAAGATGCGTGGGCGTTCGTGGGCCTGCACGAGCATACCATCAACGAGACGATCAACCCCGAGGTGCTTGAGCGCACCTACCGCGCCGAGCTCTTCCCCGAGCACCCGGAGCCGCTGGGCGAGGGCGTGACGGTGCCCTGGGTCGAGGTCAGCTTCACATGGAGCCCGGCACAGCAATTGCATGCCGAGGGTGTGCAGATATCGCCAGGTGTCACCGAGCTAACCTGGACCTACACCATCGATGTGCGGCAGCAGGCCGAGCGCAACGACACCGATCTCTCGCGGGCCTTCCACGCCGCCGTGCGCGCCGCCATCCGCAAGATCGCCCCCGAGCTCTTCACCGCCGCCGAGTACATCGCGGTGGAGGTGAGGCGCGGCTACCGGCTGAGCAACGACCGCCCGGTGCAGGCCTACGTGCAGCTGATCGGCACCAACGTGACCGATCTGAGCGACCTCTGGAGCAACCGCCAGCCCGAGACCATCCGCGAGGCGCTGCGCGACGAGCTGACGATCGTCGCCGCCCTGCTCCACTCGCTCGCCGAGACGTTCGCGCCATCGGGCATCGCCGGGTACCGCTCGGTCGACACGGCGTGATGCGCACGCACCCGCCGCCGCGCAGCCCGCGCGGCACCAGAGATGATGGAGCGAACCTATGGACACGCAGCAGCTTGAGCACTTCCGCCAGCGCCTCCAGAGCGAGCGCGACCAGCTGACCGCCCGCCAGGATGGGCTAGTCACCGCCAGCGACGATCAGCAGGATGGCTACGGGGTCTCGAACCACCCCGCCGAGAGCGCCTCGGACGCCTTTTTGCGCGAGCGCGACATGGCGCTCGACAGCAACGAGCGCGACCTGATCGCCGAGATCGACGCGGCGCTGGGGCGGATCGCGCGCGGCACCTACGGCGTGTGCGAGCGCACCGGCGCGCAGATCCCGCTTGAGCGGCTTGAGGCGCTGCCCTACGCCCGCTATACAATTGAAGGCCAACAGCTTGTGGAGCAGGAGAAAAATACGTGACGCGTGGTCTCCCACGGATCTGGCTGGTTCCGGCGCTGATCGCCATCGTGGTGGTCATCCTCGACCAGCTGACAAAAGTTTGGATCTTGCAGCTTCTGGGCGATGTCCCAGGCACCAGCGTGCCGCTGCTTGGCGACTGGCTGAAGTTCACCTATGTGCGGAACACCGGGGTCGCGTTTGGCATGTTCCAGAACATCCCGCAGTTCTTCACCTTCACCTCGATTCTGATCAGCATCGGCGCGCTGTACTTCTACCGCTACCACCTGCCGCACCACAACCCGCTCATCCAGATCTGCCTGGGCGCGATCATCGGCGGCGCGGTGGGCAACATCATCGACCGCGTGCGGCAGGGCTACGTGGTCGACTTCGTGCACGTGACATGGTTTCCGGGCATCTTCAACTTCGCCGACGCATGCATCAGCTGCGGCGTGGTGGCCATGGCGCTCTACCTGACGATCAAGGGCGATGAGCAGCCCGCCGCCCCCGTGGCCGACGAGGCCGCGCTGGGCGAGCAGGGCTCGTAGGGGCGCGCGGTGGAAGAAGAAGATATCCTGCTCACCGCCCAGCCCGAGCACCGCGACCAGCGGCTCGACCGCTATGTCTCCGACCAGATCGAGGATCTGTCGCGCAGCATGGCCCGCCGCCTGATCGACGAGGCCCAGATCCTGGTCAACGGCCAGCCCGCCAAGCCCAGCGCGGCCATCCAGCCCGGCGACGTGGTGGCGGTGCGCCGCCCACCGCCCGCGCCGGTGGCGATCGAGGCCGAGGACATCCCCCTGCAGGTCGTCTACGAGGATGACGACCTGGTGGTGATCGACAAGCCAGCGGGCATGGTGGTGCACCCCGCCCCCGGCCACAGCCACGGCACCCTGGTGAACGCGCTGCTGGCGCGCTACCCCGGCATCAGCGTGGGCGGCGAGCTGCGCCCCGGCATCGTGCACCGGCTCGACCGCGACACATCCGGCCTGCTGGTGATCGCCCGCAACGACGCCGCGCTGCACGCCATCCAGCAGCAGCAGCAGGCCCGCACCATGGACAAGCGCTACCTGCTGGTGGCCGATGGCCGCTTTAAGCAGCAGACGGGCGTGGTGGATGCGCCGATCGCGCGCCACCCCAGCGACAGGCTGCGCATGGCGATCGTGGCAGGCGGGCGCGAGGCCCGCACCCACTGGCGCGTGATCGAGGAGCTGGGCGAGTACACCCTGGTGGAGGCCAAGCTGGAGACCGGGCGCACCCACCAGATCCGCGTGCACTTCGCCCACATACACCGCCCCGTGCTGGGCGACGCGCTGTATGGCCCCAAGCGCCCCCGAGCGCTGTTCGGCCTGCAGCGCCAGTTCCTGCACGCCTACCAGCTGGCCTTCGACCACCCGCGCACGGGCCAGCCGGTGCGCTGCGAGTCGCCGCTGCCGCCCGACCTAGCGGCCTCGCTGGAGAAGCTGCGGGCCAGGGCGCGCTAGCATCGCACCACAGGCACCACGCCATGCTCCTGCGGAGGCTTTCTCTTCCGCAGGAGCTATCTTTTTAAAATGGCACAATAATTGCAGATTGCCGCTTGCAAATTGCAGTTCGGTAACGCTCAACACGCCGATCTGCAAGTACAATCTACAGTGCACCACATATTCAGGGGCGATACTCCAGTGGTGCGGGCGTTTTACAACGCCACCAAACATGTATTATCATCGCTCCGCAAGAATCGTCGATTCTTCGCCGCACGTGCCGCGAAGGATCACCTATAAGGGGGCTTTCCATGCGCTCGAAAGTGACCATCATCGGGGCTGGTTTCGTAGGTTCTACCGCCGCTCACTGGATCGCGACGAAAGAGCTTGCCGACGTGGTGCTGCTCGACATCGTCGAGGGCGTTCCGCAGGGCAAGGGCCTGGATCTGCTTGAGGCCGCCCCGATCGAGGGCTACGACCTGAACATCGTCGGCACCAACGACTACGCCGACACCGCTGGCTCGGACGTGATCGTCGTCACCTCGGGCGCGCCGCGCAAGCCCGGCATGACCCGCGAGGATCTGATCAAGATCAACGCCAACATCACCCGCGACTGCATCTCGAAGGCCGCACCGCTCTCGCCCAACGCGGTGATCATCATTGTCAACAACCCGCTGGACACCATGGCCTACCTGGCCAAGACCGTCAGCGGCTTCCCGAAGAACCGCGTGCTCGGCCAGGCCGGCGTGCTGGACAGCGCCCGCTACCGCACCTTCCTCGCCCAGGAGACGGGCGTGTCCGTCGAGGACATCCAGGCGGTGCTGATGGGCGGCCACGGCGACGAGATGGTGCCGCTGCCCCGCTTCACCACCGTGGCGGGCATCCCCGTCACCGAGTTCGTGGAGGGCGAGAAGCTGGAGAAGATCATCGACCGCACCCGCAAGGGCGGCGGCGAGATCGTGAACCTGCTGAAGACTGGCTCGGCCTACTACGCGCCTAGCGCCGCCACAGTGCAGATGGTCGAGGCCATCCTGCGCGACAAGAAGCGCGTGCTGCCCTGCGCCTGCTACCTAGAGGGCGAGTACGGCCTGAACGATATCTACTTCGGCGTGCCCTGTGTGCTGGGCGCGAACGGCGTGGAGAAGATCATCGAGCTGCCGCTGAACGAGGCCGAGCTGGCCGAGGTGAAGAAGAGCGCCGAGGCCGTGGCGAGCTCGGTGGCCGCGCTGAAGGCGATGATCTAGCACATCCGACGAGGCCGATTCCACGTAGGAATCGCAGCGCTCTCCAGAAGGACCGGAGCATACGCTCTGGTCCTTCTGCGCATATTGAGGCCATGGGGCGCGCCGCCGCCGATACCCAGGGCCTACGCGTTCTTACGTAACCGAAAATTTTCACCACGAAGACGCGAAGGCGCAAAGGTTTTATCTCTTTTCTCGTCGAATCTTCATGCTTCATGGGTATTCGTTCACTTTTCTTCCTTGGTGTCTTGGAGTCTTGGTGGTAAAAGAATCGTTCTCTGCTGAGAGCGCATAGGCCCAGCGCCGATACCATAGCCCTACACCAACATCGCTATTTTGTGGTATCCTTCTTGCGCAATGCCAGCGCAAACGTCGGCAACGGCGCAGAATGTGCATAGGTATGCTAAATAGCGAGAAGGATGATCGACAACCGAACGATGCGTTGCTGCTGATGCAAGTTGCCCAGGGCGATATCGACGCCCTTGAGCAGCTTTTTGCGCGTTATCGTCGGCCGATCTACACCCTCGCGCAGAGCATCACGCGCAGCAACGAGACCGCCGAAGAGATTTTGCAGGACACCTTCTACCGGCTGTACACCAACGCCACCAAGCTCGATGGCTCGCAGCCGCTGCTGCCCTGGCTGTATCGCGTGGCGGCCAATCTCTCGTACAACAGCGCGCGCCGGGGCTGGAACCTCATGGAGCCGATCACGCTGCTCACCGAGCGGCTCTTCGCCCCCCACGGGCGCTCGCCAGAGCACCTGGCCGAGCAGCACGAGATCCAAGACATCGTGCACGCGACCCTGGAGGAGCTGCCCATGAACCACCGCGCGGTGCTGGCGCTCTTCTACCTGCACGAGTACTCGATCCAAGAGGTCGCAGAGATCCTTGAGCTGCCCGAAGGGACGATCAAATCGCGGCTCTTCCACGCCCGCAAGCTGCTCAAGCAGCGGCTGGTGCGGCGCTTCGGCGGGGCCAGCGCGCTGCTCGACCAGATCTAGCGACCGTATCCCCTGATCTTCACTGTTTCTTGCTGGAGGGATGCATTGGCGGCTACTGATAACTCGGTCCAACCACAGGCGGCTGGGAGTCGAAAGGTGGTGTTCGGCGGCGAGGCGTTCTACCTGGCGGTCCGATGGGTGGTGGTGCTGGTGCTGGTGCTGATCAGCGGCCTAATCACCGGCGACCAGCTGCTCTCGCCTGCCTGGATGCGCCAGCCGGTGGTGCTGATCATCGGCTTCCACGCGCTGTTTAGCCTGCTCGAAACCCTGGCCCTGTTTGTCAAGCCGTTGACGTCAATCAATCGGCTAGCTTTTTATGTCGATGTGATCATCATCACGCTACTGGCCTACTTCGGCCAGAGCGGCGGCGATCTGTTCTACCCGCTGTACTTTCTGCCGCTGGTGGGCGCTGGCATGCAGATGAACGCGCGCCGCAGCCTGCTGCTGGGCTGCCTGGCGGCGGGCGGCTATGTGGCGGCGGTGCTGGCCCTGCGCATGCAGATCGAGCTTGGCCCCACATCCAACCTGCTGGCGATCGTGGCGCTGGCCATGCGCTGCACCGCGCTGATCATCGTGCCATGGCTCACCGGCGGCCTGGCCGACCGCAGCGGCCAGCTCAACCGCCACAGCGTGGTGCAGGCCCGCCAGGAGACCCAGCGCGCCACCCACGAGGCCCTGGCCTACCGCGAGCAGACCAAGGCGCTGTTCGAGGTGGCCTACACGCTCTCCACCACCATGAACTACCAGAGTGTGATGGACGTGATGCTGCTGGAGTGCCGCAAGCTGGTGCCCTACACCAGCGCGCTCACCCTGCTCTCCACCGGCATGCCAGATGAGCTCTACGTGGCCGCATCGGTGGGCCTGAGCGAGAACGATAAGCAGCTGCGCCCGATCACCACCGATGGCCCGGTGGGCAACACCATGCGCACCGGCGAGCCGGTGATCGTGGGCGCGCCCGCCCAGCACCCCGAGCTGCAGATCTTCGAGGCGCTGCGCACATGCCGCTCGGCGTGCGTGGTGCCCATGCGCGCCGGGCTGAAGAGCTACGGCATGTTCGTGATCGCCGCCAGCGATGACAACGCCTTCGACGCCAACCAGCTCTCCATGGTCACGGCGCTCACCAACTACGCGATTATCGCGCTGCACAACGCCCAGCTGGTGCACGACCTGCGCGAGGAGCGCAATAAGCTGATCTCGAAAGAGGAGGACGTGCGACACCAGCTGGCCCGCGACCTGCACGACGGCCCGGCCCAGGCTCTGGCGGCGATCACCATGAACCTTGAGTTCATCAAGCGCCTGCTGGAGCGCGACCCCTCGCGCGTGGAGCCGGAGCTGGACAAGCTGGCCGCGCTGGCCAAGCGCACCACCCACGATGTGCGCACCCTGCTGTTCGAGCTGCGCCCGCTGGTGCTGGAGAAACAGGGCCTAGACAACACGCTGCGCCAGTATGTCGAGCGCTTCCAGGGCAACGCCACCCAGGTCATCCTTGAGGCCGACAAAATCACCGCCGACCTGGACAGCAAGGCCGAGAGCACGCTGTTCAATATCGTGCAGGAGTCGGTGAATAACGCGCTGAAGCACGCCAAGGCCAAGCATATCTGGGTGCGCCTGAAGCAGAGCAACAACCGGCTGGAGGCCACTGTGCAGGATGATGGCCTGGGCTTCGAGCTGAAGAAGGTGCTGGCATCCTACGAGCAGCGCGGCTCGTTCGGCCTGCTGAACATCGAGGAGCGCGCCAAGCTGATCGGCGGCGCTGCCGAGCTGTACTCGGCCCCCGGCGAGGGCACCACTGTCAAGATTATTGTTCCGCTCACATAACGCGGCGGCCCCTGCGCCCGCCGCACTAGGTTTTGCATGTCGCTAGAGAATCCCTACATCCACCCCGCCCGCATCAAGGCCGCGCTGCGCACGCTAGAGCTGACGCCCACGCGCGGCATGGGCCAGAACTTTCTGCTCGACTCCTACGCCCTTGAGACGATCGTGCGCGCGGCGGAGCTGGCCCCCGACGACACCGTGCTGGAGATCGGCCCCGGCCTGGGCGTGCTCACCTGGGAGCTGCTGCAGCGCGCCGCCCGCGTGGTGACGGTGGAGCTGGACAAGCGCCTGGCCGCCCGCCTGCACACCGAGCTGGGCCACGACCCCAAGCTCTCGATCGTCCAGTCCGACATCCTCAAGATCGCGCCCGAGGCCGCGCTGGCCGCCAACGGCGCGCCCGCCGAGCTGCTGGGCCAGCCCTACAAGGTGGTGGCCAACCTGCCCTACGCCATCACCAGTGCGGTGCTGCGGCACCTGCTGGAATCAGCCCAGCGCCCCACGGTGCTGGTGGTGCTGGTGCAGTGGGAGGTAGCCAAGCGCATCACCGCCAAGCCCGGCGACCTGAGCGTGCTGGCCCACTCGGTGCAGGTCTACGCCGAGGCCGAGATCATCGAGAAGGTGCCCGGCAGCAGCTTCCTGCCGCCGCCCGCCGTCGACTCGGCGATCATGCGGCTGCGGGTGCGGCCCCAACCGCTGGTGCCCGAGGCCGAGATCGCCAGCCACATGCGCCTGATCAAGGCGGGGTTCCTGCAGGCCCGCAAGAAGCTCTCGAACGCGCTGCCCAGCGGCCTGGCCTCGATCGGCGTACAGGTGAGCAAGGAGCAGATGGGCGAGGCCCTGGCCGCCGCCCAGATCAACCCCGACCGCCGCGCCGAGACGCTGACCTTCGCCGAGTGGCAGGCGCTCTACCAGCAGCTGCCCGCGCTGCACCCGCGCTAGCCACAGCGCAGCAAGCGGCCCGCGACCCAGGCCTGGGTCGCGGGCCGCTTTTTGGCATCTGCACGCCAGCTAGCGCGCTTTCGCAGCCTGGCCCTGGCTGGTGATGATCACCACCACCGCCGCGACGATCACCCCCGCCGCCGCCATGGTGGGCAGCGTCAGTTGCTCGCCCGCCAGCAGCCAGCCCAGAAACACCGCCACCACCGGATTCACATAGGCGTAGGTCGAGACCCGCGAGGGCGAGCTGGCCTGGATGAGCCAGCTGTAGGCGCTGAACGTGATCACCGAGCCGACCACGGCCAGGTAGAGCACCGCCAGCCAGGCCCGCGTGTCCAGGATGGCGGGGGTGAGCGCGCTCCACTCACCGCTGGCCGCGCTGATCAGCATCAGCAGCGCGCCGCCCGCCAGCATCTGCAGCGCCGAGGTGGCCACCGCCGAGTAGGGCAGCGGGCGGTAGCGGCTGTAGATCGTGCCCACCGCCCAGCCCAGCGCCGAGAGCGCCAGCGCGATGGTGGCCACCACATCCAGCCCGCCCACGCCCGCGAAGGCCCCCGGCCCCACCAGCATCACCAGGCCCACGAAGCCCAGCCCCACGCCGAACAGCGTGGCCCCCGCAGGCCGCACCCCGCCAGGGCGCAGCCAGTCCAGCAGCACCACCCAGATCGGGATGAGCGCCAGCACCACCGAGGCCACGCCCGAGGGCACCCGCAGCTCGCCCCAGCTGAGCAGGCCGTGGCAGACCACGAAGAAGAAGAAGCCGCCCACCGCTGCGCTGCGCCAGTCGGCCAGCCGGAAGCGGCGCTCGCCGCGCGCCCAGGCCCACGCCATCAGGATGCCGCCCGCGATCAGCGCGCGCACCCCGCTCTGCATGAAGGGCGGGATGCTCTCCACCGCGTAGCAGATGGCCAGGAAGGTCGACCCCCAGAGGATGTAGATGGCCGCGTAGGCCGAAAAGACCCGGAAATCAAACGAGCGCGCCGCTGGCACGCTCTTCGTCGCCTGTTGCATCTGTGTTCTCGCTATCGTTGCCACACACGGGCCAAGATTATCGCCCTATTGTACGCGAGAACGCGCGGCGCGCGGCGGGGCCGAGCGCTCTTTACCACGAAGGCGCGAAGAACGATGTACCTCTATGGCTCCAAGACACCAAGGGAAGATGTAGGCCGCTCGCCCCACCCGTGGATGATGTGAATTTCTCAGAGAAGGGGGAAATGCACTCCTTGCGCGGCTATGCGATGGGGCCGTCTATACGATTCCACCTAACCGGACGTTTCATGCCATTGCTCCCGAAACCCCGAGGACAACAGAACGAGCTGATTGAAGGCGCGATCCAGATGAGCACCCAACCCAGACGAGGTATCGTCAAGCCACTCCATCAGCGCGTAGGTAAACGCCGCCGTGCCGACTTGGGCAGCCAGGGTCGACAGCTTTGGGTCGACCCCTCGTTGCTCCAGCGCCGAAGCCAGCACCGCGATCATGGCCGCCATTTTGGTTAGCTCCCGCTCCCGTAAGGCCGGTGTCGCGGCGATGATTGCCTGCCGAGGTGCCGAGAATGAACGATTATCTTCGTAGATCGCTTCCATCCCATGGAAGGCGAGCAGCAGAACCTGCATCGGCGTAAGATCAGCAGGCGCGCTGGCGATGGCCTCAGCGAGCGCGGCCTGCACGCTCACCTCGCGGTCGAACAGGATGTCACGCTTGTCTGCAAAATGCCGGAAGAAGGTTCGCTCCGTCACCCCAGCCTGCGCCGCGATCTCGGCTGCTGTGGTCTGCTCGTAGCCGCGCTCGCGGAACAGCTCTAAAGCCGCCTGCTGCAACTTGCGGTGCGCCTCGGCACTCTTTTTAGGCATTGGAGGCTCCTTATTGTCAGCCACTGACATTTTGGGTATTGTCAGTGACTGACATTTGTGGTATAGTCAGTCACTGACATATTGTAGCCCACAGATGGGAGTAGCGCAAAGGAGTGGGGATGAAGCGTATCCAATATCATCGTTACGGCGGACCGGAGGTACTACGCCTAGAGGATTTTACGCCCCCCGACCCCGGCCCCGGGCAAATCCGTGTTCGCGTCAAGGCGGCAGCCGCCAACCCGATGGACTGGAAGATGTTCAAAGGCGAGATGAAATTGATCACGGGCCGCACGTTTCCGCGCGGCCTCGGCCACGACTTCGCGGGCGTTGTGGAGGCCGTGGGCCCGCATGTGACCCGGTTCAACGTCGGTGATGAGGTGTACGGCGCAGCGGGGTTGAAGGCGGCGGGCGCATTCGCCGAGGCGCTGGTCACCGATGATACGATGGTCTTCCGCAAACCGCAGTCCCTTTCGTTCGAGAAGGCCGCCGCTTTGCCCGTGGTCGCCGGGACGGCCTGGACTGCGCTGATCGACAAGGCCCAGCTGCAAGCTGGCCAGCGGGTCTTCATCGCGGGCTGCCTTGGGGGGGTTGGGCGTATCGCAGTGCAAATCGCTGGGATGCGCGGCGCAGAGGTCACTGGCAGCTGTGGTGCATCCCGACGTGATGAGGCGCTGGCCCTGGGCATCAAGGAAGCCGTTGACTATCGCGCCTTCAATGCCAATGCCTATCGCGGTCGCTTCGATGTGGTGTTCGATACGCATGGCGCGCTGTCGCTGCGCCAGTGTGGCACGATGCTCAAACGCGGCGGTGTGGCGCTGCATATTGTTCCAACAGCTTCAAAGATGATCTGGAGCATGCTCTCGCCCCGCCATCAGACCGTTATGGGGCACGCGACGCCGCAATTTGTAGAAGCGGTAGAGCAAGGCAAGCTCTCGCCGACCATTGGCCGAACCGTGCCCTTGTCCGAGGCGATCTCGGCCATCATCGAGCTTGAGAACACCAGTTCACCCGCAGGAAAACTGGTCGTCATCCCCATGGGGTGAGCCTGGCTTGGCCATCCAGCACGGATGGATAGTGACGACCACATCATCGGTCGATATCTCTTTCTTGTATCGCTAACGAATGGAGCTTCCCATGATTGTTGAACTTGCCGACATCCGTATTCACCCCGGTCAGAACGCAGCCTTTGAAGAGGCCGTCCAGCGCGGCATCGACACAGTGGCGGTGCGCGCCAAGGGATTTCAGGGCTGCAAGGTGCACCATGGCATTGAATCCCCCGAGCGCTACATCCTGCAGGCCTTCTGGGACACGCTGGAAGACCACACCGTGGCTTTCCGGCAAGGGCCGCTGTTTTCCGAGTGGTATGCCATGATTGCGCCCTTCGCCGCCGCGCCAGCCGCTGTGGAGCACTTTGAGATAAAGTCTTGACTCTTAGGGGTTGAGCCGAGATAGCTGCTGTCGGCCAATGAGATTGATAGCAGTAGCGGCGAGGGCATGCTGGAGGTGGGTTGGAGCCATCCCAACCGGGTACTTCATCCTGGCCGAGCGCTGGGCCAGGGCCGAGCTAGAGTCGGCCCTAGCCTAGGGCCGCTTGCCGCACGCGCTGCGGCACAGCTTCGTCACCCTGGCCATCCGGGGCGGGGCTAGCGTGGCCCAGGCGGCGGCGCGGCACAAGGGTCCGCGCACCACCATGCGGTATGCGCACGACGTGCAGACCCTCGATGATAACGCGGTGGATTATGTGAAGTTTTGAGGGAGGAGGTAGGGGCGCGGTGGGGGGGGCGGCGCATCCTGCTGGTGCGCGGCAGGAAGACCAAGGTGGAAGATAGCAATTAGCCCGGTTTTGTGAAGCATTTCCTTAGCGTTGTAAATTGCAAAGATGCATAAATAGGCCTACCCCGATATCGGATTGTCAGAAAGAGCCTATTAAATTGCGATGTTTTCTTCTATTGCACAACTCGCAATGCTATTCGAAAGCCTATCCAAGGACTTTTGAGGTCATACTTAATAAGAGCAGGTTCGTCAAAAAATGTGGCCCAAACTAGTTCTGAGTTATGGGGCATCGCAAAATGACTACTACGAAAAATATGAAATCGAGATGCAATATGTTGATCACGCTTTGTTGTGAATGATGAACTTTTACCAATCCAGTCAAAAACAACGCTACTAGGATAGATACTGGGTTCATCAAAGCATAGCTCCATAACATTTCCTATCATATCATATAATCCCCATTGATTAGGTTCTTTTTTTCCTACAGGCTGCAGCATTCCGCCGCTATTTTCTTTGTGCCAAGCGATTTGATCAAGATAAGCTTCTTCATTACCATTATAGTATCGGGTTTCTGTTCCTGCTCGGCAAGCATATTCCCATTGCACTTCTGAGGGTAAGCTAAATTGATATAAACCTGGAATTTGATCGGAAAATTTAGCATTAAGTATATCGCAAAAAGATATAGCTTCTTCCCAACTGACTTGAACAATAGGTCGATTGTATGTTTCTTTATCTATCTTTGGCATACATGATGCGGTGATAGTATACCACTGTGCTTCGGTAATTACATATTGTCCAATCCAGAAGCCTTCAGTAAGATAAACATCAAAGCATTTTTCTTTTTCGTTTAACCAACTACTACCCATTCGAATCTTTCCAGGTTCGATCCAACGTAAAATTAAAGGTTCTGCACCATCAGGTAAGTCGATAATGTCTAATAAGAAAGGAGACCCTATTTGAATGCTCATTCTTTCACCCTTTCATCCATCCAATATAACCATATTTACATAAATTCAATACGGTTATATTGGATATTTATTTTACTTACTATAGATATATCATGGGTAACTATCCATTATATCTACAGTAATACCGGGAGCGTCCTGAAATATAGAATCCATTACTTCATTTATAATTTCCGCAGGTGGTTAAGAACTGCCATATAAAGGCTGATTTACACCCATAGAGCGAAATGTTACTACTAGCTTGTTATATTCTACGTAAATTATCGCAAAACCCACATCTTGATAATAGTCAGTAACTAAACCCTTTTCGTGCAACTGCTCTTGAACTGTAATATGTCCTGTTTTCCTCCGAACCTACCCAGCATCTTCCTGTTCAGTGGTTAACTCGCTACTGCTAGGCATAAGTAGATATTTGACAGTTTCTCGATTATACACTCCAGAAAATCCTGTGCCTATAGGATAATCAAGAATATTAATCCTTCCCATTTTTATAGCCGATACCTGCGGCCCATGTACCTGCGGGCCTGGGTCCATGGGCGGGGTGCGGAACGAGGACCAATCGAATGGCCCATTGAGGCTGAAGCCCTCCTGATCCGGGCAGGATGGCCCAGGCAGCGGGAAGCCCGAGACCTCCATTGACGGATTGCGCTGTGTCGGCCCGGTGGGCGGCTCATACTAAATGGGTGGCTGGGGATGCCCGGTGTGGGTCAACCCGGTCGGCGCTTGTTGTGAGAACTGATTGTTGTCTGTCCACACATACCCTGGCCACCTCGGGAAACAAAATCCCATCCACGAGCAATCTGGGCACTATTGTTTTCTATAGTAGCGGCATCTGGCCACAATCCATCAAAGCAGTGCGCATAGCCACACTGTGATACTGCCTGATTAACTGATAAACCGACCGCCAGCGCGCCTCCCGCGATTGCCGCGCCTATGAGAATGCAGCCCACCGCATCAACACCTGCAAAAAAGATACACCGCCCGCTCGGGTCGGTGAACAGCGTCGGCTGGTTGGAGGCGTACATATACGGCGCGGGGTTGGCGGGGTCGCCCGCGTAGGGGTCGACGCTGGCGAAGCTGCCGCTGGCGGCATTGTACCACCGCGCGCGCAGGTGCACGCTGCTGCCCTGCTGGAGCTCGCCCGTGAAGCCGAAGCGGGCCGGCGCGCCGCGCTCCACCGCGCTCGCCACGTAGCCCACGCACACATCCCAGCGCCTACGATCAAAATAGGCCCCATGGCGGTGGTAATTCATCTAGAGAGAGCGCAGCATAGCCATATCGCCGTAAAAGAGCCACAAAGGCGACACTACTTGCCCGAGCGCAATCTACGGGCAGGAGACGCATACAAAGGAGTATCCACGCATGCATCCTGATCTTGTCGATGGATTCAGCCGGATGATTGAGGTGATCAAGGCCGACCCGCGCTGCAAGGGCGGCTGGCACTATGGGTCGATCAGCCACGGGGCGTCCGATCAGTACTCCGACTACGACCCAGTGTTTCTGGTGCCCCAGCGCCACTTCGAGGCGTTTTCGCTAGATGTGGCCAGATTCGTGCGCCACGCCTGCGACGAGCTGCTGATCTGCTGGGCCGAGGACTACAACAGCGCGTACTTTAAGAACTTCTGCAATCTCATACGGATCAAGCAGAATCTGCACCAGCTGGACTTTTTTATCCTCAACGAAGATCATGTTGAGAACTGGTGGTGCCGCCAGCACCTGAAGGGCTGCACCCGCGAGCACATCATCTACGACGCCAGCGGCGATGTGGCCGCGCTGCTCGACCGTGGGCTGCGCACCGAGAGCGCCCTGCCCGACCCGCAGCGCTGCTTCGACACCTACTGGTTTCACGCCGAGATGCAGGTCAAGTACTTCAAGCGCGGCGATATCTTCAAGATCATCAAGAATATGGACTTTCTGTTCCACGCCCACGTCGACCTGCTGCTGACGGCCTACGATACGCTCGACTGGGGAGCGTGGGAAACCAAGGTGCGGCAGTGCGTGCCGCACGAGAAGCAGCGGCACCTGCTGGGCTACTTCACCACGCCAGACGCCGCCGCATATGCGGCGGCGATCAGCGCGGGGATGCGAACCTTCAACCAGGATGCGGTCGAGATCTTCGGCCAGCGCGGCCTCGACTACCCGCAGCATATCGCCGATCAGGTGATCGGCTACTTTAGCCGCGAGGTCGGCGGCTAGCTGGCGCTGGGCAGGCCCGCGCCCAGCCTGCGCGCCAGCCAGGCCCCCGCGCCCAGCACCAGCGCATCCTCCGCCGCGCCCAGCAGCGGGTCGGGCGCGGCCAGGGCGCGGCCAAGCCAGCGGCGCAGGTGGTAGGTGGCGTAGGTGCCCAGCGCCGCCGCAGCCGCCCCAGCCACCGCCCCGCACCAGGCCGCGCCGCCCTCGCGGTGCCACAGCAGCGCGCCCAGCCCCCCGCCGATGGCCACCCGCCCGGCCAGCGCGGGCGGGCTGGTGCGGTCGGGCGTGGTCGGCAGCTTGTCGCCCACCAGCTCGCCCAGGGCGGCGGCCGCCAGCGCGGCGCTGAGCGCCTGCCCGCCGCGCCCGCCGCCCAGCAGCCGCACCAGCGCGGCTGGCCCCGCCGAGCGCGCCCCGGTGAGCGCGCACAGCCCCAGCGCCGCCGCGTAGCGGGCCGCCCGCCCAGCGCCCTGATCGTATGCCTCATATGCCATTATCGTCTGCTCCTTCGCTCTGCCGCTGCCCAGCATGAGCAGCCGCCGTGCCACGCGCCCTAGTCGTCGCCTGCGGGCGCGGGCGCGGCCTGGGGCTGCTGGCCGCGCCCCACGCGCGCGGTGAGCGACTGGAGCAGGCTATAGGCCGTGGGAATGAGCAGCAGCGTCAGCAGCGTGGATGTGATCACCCCGCCGATCACCACCGTGGAGAGGCCGCGCCGCAGCTCGGAGCCTTCGCCCAGGCCGATGGCCGAGGGCACCGCGCCCAGTAGGATGGTGGTCGATGTCATCAGGATGGGCCGCAGCCGCACCGCGCCCGCCCGCTCAAGCGCATCCTCCTTGCCCATGCCCGCCGCCTGCAGCTGGTTGGTGAAATCGACCAGCAGGATCGAGTTTTTCACCACCAGGCCCAGCAGCATCAGCATGCCGATCATCGAGACGATGTCCAGCTCTAGCCCGGTGAGCCACAGGCCCACGAACGCGCCCAGGAAGCTGAGCGGCATGGCCAGCATGATCACCAGCGGCTGGAGGAACGAACCGAACTGCGAGGCCAGCACCACATACACCAGCAGCACCGATAGGCACCCGGCCAGCAGCAGCGAGCGGAAGCCCTCGCTCTGATCCTCGGAGGAGCCGCCGTTGCTGATGATCACCCCCGTCGGCAGATCCGCCGCCGCCACGCGCGCCCGCATATCGGCCTGCACATCATTCACATTGCGCCCGATGTTGTTCGCGCCGATCACGATCTCGGCCATGCGATTGTTGCGGCGGATGGAGGTCGGGCCGGTATCCGAGACAATAGTTGTCAGGCTGCTGATCGGCACATCGCTGCTGCCCAGCGGCAGCGCCACCGCGCCCAGGTTGGCCACGTCGGTGCGGTCCTGGGGCCGCAGTCGCACCACCACATCGTAGTCGTCGCCCGCCGCGCGGTAGGTGGTGGCCGTGTCGCCGTCGTTCAAAGCCCGCAGCGTGGCCCCCATAGTCTGGTTGGTCAGGCCGTAGCGGTTGGCCTGATCTTGGTCCAGCTGGAATTGCAGCTGTGGCGACCCGGCCACATAGGTCATGTCCATGTCGTCCAGGCCTGGGATGTCGCGGAAGCTGGCCATCAGGCGCTCGGCCACCGGCGCGAGGTCGTCGATATCGCCGGTGCTGCGCAGCCGCACGCCCACGGGCCGCTGCGCGGTGGAGAGGGCCAGGCCGCCCTGGGCGCGGTCGAGCGCGAAGATCACGCCGGGGTAGCCGCCCAGCTGCGCCCGCAGCCGCTCGCGCACCTCGTCGGGCGAGGCGTCTTCGTGCAGGGCGATCTGGAAGGTGGCGCTCTCGGATGCGCCGCCGGGGCCAACGACCGACAGCAGCGACGCGACCGCGTGGTCGGCCAGCACCACCTGCTCGATCTGGCGGGCCTGCGCGTCGGTGTCGGCCAGGGTCGCGCCGGGGGGCAGCTGGATGCTCAGCGCGGTGCGGTGGTTGTTGATCGTGGGCAGAAACGAGAACTTTAGCGTGCTGGCCGCCAGCACGCTCAGCAGCACGAAGGCCGCGCCGATGCCCAGCGTCAGCATGCGGTGGCGCAGCGTCCAGCGCAGCAGGCGGGCGTAGGCCAGCTCCAGCCGCCCCAGCTGCTCGTGGGCCTCGTGGGGCAGGTGCTCCTCGCCGGGCTTGATGTGCAGCGGCTTGGGCGGCAGCTGCTTGAACCAGTAGGCCGAGAGCATGGGGGCCAGCGTGAAGGCCTCGATCAGCGAGAGCGCCATGGCGGCGGCCACCGTGATACCAAACGAGTAGAACAGGATGCCAGTGGTGCCAGTGGTGAAGGCGGTGGGCGCGAACACCACGATGATCGTCAGCGTCATGGCCAGCACCGAGGCGGCCACCTGCGCGGTGGCGCGGCTAGAGGCCACGGCGGGCGTCTCGCCGCGCTCCATGTGGCGAAAAATGTTCTCGCGCACCACGATCGCATCATCGATCACCAGGCCCACCGCCACCGAGATGGCCAGCAGGCTGACGATGTTGATGGTGATGTGGAAGATCGACATCATGGCGAAGGTGGCGATGATGATCACCGGCAGGCCCACCACCGTCACCAGCGTGTTGCGCACATCGCGGAAGAACAGCCACACCACCAGCATGGCCAGCACCACCGAGATCAGGATCTCCTCGATCGCGCCGTCGACATTGGCGCGCACCTGCACCGCATCGTTGTGGATGACGGCAAACTGCAGGTCGGGGTAGGCCGCCGCCAGCGCGTCGATCTTGGCGATCGCGGCGTCGGCCACGGCCACCACATTGGTCTCGCTCTGGTTGCGGATGTCGAGCACCACCGCGTCGCTCCCATTCAGGCGCACCAGGGTGGTGGCGTCGGCGCGGCCATCCTCGATGGTGGCCACATCGCCCACGGTGTAGCCGGTGGTGCCCAGGCCCACGCTGGCGATGTCCTCGGGGCGCTGGAACACGCTGGGCGCGCGCAGGTCGTACTCCCTGCCGCCGCTAACGGCGGTGCCCAGGCCCACGTCGGCGTTGGCCTGCGCGATGGCCGCGCTGACGGTGGAGGGCAGCACGCGCAGCCACTGCAGGCGGCTCATGTCTAGCAGCACGTTGATCTGGCGCTCCTGGCCACCCGTCACATCCACCGACCCCACGCCAGGGGCGCTCTGGATCTGCGGCACGATCTCATCATCCACCAGCTGGCGCAGGTCGGTCTGGCCCTGGCCCTGGCTGATCGCCACGGTGATGATCGGGTTCTGGTTGGGATCCACCTGGGCAAACACCGGCTCGCCGATGTCGTCGGGCAGCTGGTTGCGGATGGCCGATATCTTCTCGCGCACATCCTGCAGGGCGCTGTCCACCTCGGTGGTGTCGGTGAACTCGACCACAATCGAGGAGACACCCTGCGAGGATGTGGAGGTGATGCGGTCGACGCCGCTGACCGTCGAGAGCGAGTCCTCGATCGGCCTCGTCACCTGGGCGGCCACCGAGTCGGGGCCTGCGCCCGCGTACGTCACGCGGATGCTGACCACGGGCACGTTGATGTCGGGCAGCAGGCTGACCGATAGCGAGCTATAGCAGATCAGGCCGATCACCACCGCCAGCAGCATCATCATGGTGATAAAGACCGGCTGCCGAATGGCCGTGTCGGAGATGATCATGCCATCCAGCGCGGGCTTCGGCGATGGCTTCTTCTCGGTACTCATGCGGTTTTCAGCGCCTCGTCGTGCTCGGGCGGGTACGTGTGCTGCCGATAGCGCCCCGAGCGGCCCTATCGCCCACCCACACCATAGCGGCGCGCGCCCGCCCGGGCACCCCCACAGCGGGGGTGTTTTTTCCCTTCGTTGGGGGGATGGCGCGGGCGGGGGGCGGGGGCTACAATAGCGCTGAAGGAAGAGGAGGCCAATGCACGCCACGCCAACCATCGAGACGCCCGCCCTGGGCCGCTGGGCGCGCTACCGCGCTATCTGGCCCATCCCGCTGCTGCTGGCCGCCGAGGCGCTGGTGCTGTATACCGCGCCGCCCGCCCGCGAGAGCGCCGCATCGCCGCTCTCGCTGGTCGTGGCGGCGGTGCTGCTGCTCACCGGCCTGGCCCCGGCGGCGCTGCGCCCCAGCAGGCAGACCGCGCTGTTCGGCTGCTTCGCGATCATCCAGGCCGCGCTGATCTGGCGCATCCAGCCCGACCCGGCCATCCTCGGCAAGCCGTTCGAGGCCGCGATCAAGAAGACCCTGAGCCTCTGGGTGCTGCTGCGTATGGTCAACACGGTCTTCCTCGCGCCGCTGGCGCTGCACCTGGTGGCCAGCCTGCCCGCTCGGCGGATCGTGCCCGCCTGGGCGATCGCGGGCGGCTACGCGGGCACCGCGCTGCTGCTGCTGCTGGCCACGCTCACCCCGCCTGGCGCAGCCACGCTGGGCGGCGTGCTGCTGCTGCTGGCGCTGTTCTTCGGGCTACAGGTGGCCGTGCTGCGCCTGCTGCTGCACTACAGCCGCAGCGGCGACACCCGTGCCGCCCAGCTGGCCCGCATCCTCTTCACATGCATCTTGCTGGCCGAGATCCCGTTTGCCCTGCGCACCGTGGGGCTGATGCACGGCGTCGTAATGCCCTACGAGGTGGTGCTGCTGGCCCAGCTCATCCTGCCAGCGGGGATCTGCTACGCGGTGCTGCAGCACGACCTTTTCCAGATCGACACGGTGCTCTACCGCGCCTTCATCTCGGGCGCGATCTCGATCACGCTGCTGACGCTCTACTTTGGGCTGACCGTCATCGCCACCACGCTGCTGCGGCGGGTGGTGCCCGCCACGCCGTGGCTGGGCGCGCTGCTGGGGCTGCTGGCCGCCGCCGCGCTGTTCAGGCCGCTCTTCCGAGGGACAAAGGCAATGGCCGACCGAATCTTCTACCCCGAGCGCCTCCAGTTCCAGCGCGTGCTGGCCCAGGCCCACGAGGCGCTCTCGCAGGCGGTGCGCCGCGATACCGTGGAGGCCCTGCTGGCCCACGATCTGCCCGAGCAGATCGGCGCGGCGGGCGCGCGGCTGACCATGGGCGGCGAGCCGCCGCCCGCGCTGGGCCGCGCGTGGTGCGGGGCGCTGGTGGTGGGCGGGCGCACCCTGGGCCACTACTGGCTGGGGCCGCGCGCCCGCAACCTGCCCTACACCGCCGCCGAGCAGGCCGACCTGCGCACCCTGCTGCGGCAGGCCGCCCTGGCCCTGGCCTACGCCGAGACCTTCGACGAGCTAGAGGGCGTCAACCGCGAGCTAGAGGAGCGCGTGGCCACCCGCACCGCCCACATGCTGGCCCAGCAGCGCGAGCTGGCCGCCCTGGCCGAGCGCCAGCGGATCGCCCGCGACCTGCACGACTCGGTCAAGCAGACGCTGTTCAGCATGGGGCTGGGGCTGCGCGCCACCCGCAGGCTGCTGGATGCCGACCCGCCCGCCGCCAGCGCGGCGCTGCGCACCCAGGAGCAGCTGGTGGTGCAGGCCCAGGGCGAGATGGGCCAGCTGCTCTCGCACCTGCGCGCCCCGGCCAGCGGCCTGGCCGACCTGGTGCCCGCGCTGGCCGCGCTCTGCGCCGAGCCGCGCCAGGGGCTGGCGGTGGCGCTGCACGCGCCGCCCGCGCTGCTGCTGCCCGCCGCCCAGGCCGCCGAGCTGGCCATGATCGCCCGCGAGGCGCTGCACAACGCGCTCAAGCACAGCGGCGCGGCCCAGGCCAGCGTGGCGCTCTGCGCCGAAGATCACGCCAGCATCCTCCAGATCTGCGACAGCGGGCGCGGCTTCGACCCGGCCCGCGCGGTCGGCCACGGCATCCAGGGAATGCGCGAGCGCGCGGCGGCATGCGGCGCGTCGGTCGAGATCCAGTCGGCCCCCGGCGAGGGCACCACCGTCACCGTTCTAGCAGTGAGGCCAACATGAGCAACGAGAAACGCCAGATCGGCGTGCTGATCGCCGACGACCACGCGGTGGTGCGGCTGGGCCTGCGCATGACTATCGCGGGCGAGCCAGACATGCGCCTGCTGGGCGAGGCCAGCGACGGCCAGGAGGCGGTGGCCATGGCCGCCCAGCTGCGACCCGACGTCATCCTGCTGGACATCGAGATGCCGCGCATGGATGGGGTGGAGGCCGCCATCGCCATCCGCGCCGCCCAGCCCCACGCCGCCATCCTGATGCTCACCAGCTACACCGACGACGCGCGGCTCTACGCCGCCATGCGCACCGGCGCGCTGGGCTACCTGCTGAAGGAGATGGACGGCGACGCGCTGGTGGATGCCATCCGGGGCGCGGCCAGGGGCAACCCGCAGCTGCACCCCACCATCGCCCGCAGGCTGATGGAGCGCATGGCCGGGCCAGAGGATCCCTTCGCCAGCTTCTCGCAGCGCGAGCGCGAGGTGCTGCGCCTGATCGTGCGCGGCCTGAGCAACAAGGAGATCGGCGGCGCGCTCTCGCTGGCCGAGTACACCGTCAAAGGCTACGTGCGCGACATCCTGCGCAAGCTGTATGTGGCCGACCGCACCCAGGCGGCCCTGATCGCCGTGCGCTACGGCCTGGTGCGCCCCGACGACCTGCCCGAGCTTGGCTCGTTCCCACCCGAGGAGGAGGCGTGATGGCGCGGCCCGATCCGCCACGGCGGCAATGGCCCGCGTCGCTGCCCATGCGGTGAACACGGCATGCGCGCGACGCGATCATTGACGTAGGGGCGGGGCAATGCGGGCATCGGGTCGGAAGCCATGACAGCAATGTAGTTCCAACCTGCACTGCCGCTGCTTCCGCCTGCACTGCCGCTGCTTCTGCCTGCAGCGCCACTGCTTCTGCCTGCACTGCCGCTGCTTCTGCCTGCAGCGCCGCTGCTTCTGCCTGCACTGCCACTGCTTCTGCCTGCACTGCCGCTGCTTCTGCCTGCAGCGCCGCTGCTTCCGCCTGCAGCGCCACTGCTTCCGCCTGCAGCGCCACTGCTTCCGCCTGCACTGCCGCTGCTTCTGCCTGCACTGCCGCTGCTTCTGCCTGCACTGCCGCTGCTTCCGCCTGCAGCGTGCTCCTTCGAGATATAGGGAGCCTCTTTTGCTTGATGGAATAATGCTAGACCTGAATTAGATCATTTTCCCACCCTTTGTGGTGTCTTCTTCGCGATCTTCTATGGTATTGAGCGCCTTTGCTGCTTGTGCGCAAAAGCAATGGGCCTCAATGGCATGGAAAACGTAGCCGCATCAGGGTCGTGTAGCGATCATTGCACTACATCCGGCGCGATGCGGTCAATGCGCACATGGCGGGCACGAGACCCACCCCTACAGTGGTGTTTCACTTGGCAGGCACCGCGATGCGTCCGGCGCGATGGCACATGCGGCGCTGGATTTGACAGACGTCAAAAAAACAACTATGTTCACCCTTCAACAAAGCCCGGGGACAGCCGAGGGGAAGGAACACCATGCAGCTCAACCTACCGATCGCCGAGAGGCTCGCGGGGTGCCAGCGCATCCTGATCGCCGGTATGGGCGGCGGGTTCGACATCTACTGCGGGCTGCCGCTGGCCTTCGCGCTGGAGGAGCAGGGCATGCAGGTGCACCTGGCCAACCTCAGCTTCTCGCCGCTGCACCTGCTGGAGACGGCGGAGCGGCCACACCCGGCGCTGGCGGGCGTCACCGCCGACACCGCCCCCTTCGCCAGCGCTGGGGCCGCCCCCGCGAGCGCGGGCTACTTCCCCGAGCACTACCTGGCGCGCTGGTTCCGCGAGCGGCGGGGCCGCGAGGTGACGGTCTGGGCCTTCGAGCGCACCGGCGTGCGGCCCCTGGCCGAGGCCTACCGCCGCCTGGTCGAGCGGCTGGGCATCGACGCGCTGCTGCTGGTGGATGGCGGCGTGGACAGCCTGGCGCGCGGCGACGAGGCCGAGCCGGGCACCTACATCGAGGACGCGGTGTCGCTGGCCGCCGCCGCCGAGCTGGCCGAGCTGCCCACGCGGCTGCTGGCCTGCGTGGGGCTGGGGGCCGAGCAGGATCTGACCCACGCCCACATCTTCGAGAACATGGCCGCACTGGCCGCCGACGGCGCGTTCCTAGGCAGCTGCTCGCTCACCAGCGCCATGGAGTGCTACCAGGCCTACGAGGACGCCACGCTCTACGCCCAGGCCATCCCCGGCCAAGACCCCAGCGTGATCAACTCGTCGATCATCTCGGCGGCGCAGGGGCGCTACGGCAACTACCACATGACCAGCAAGACCAGCGGCAGCACGCTGTGGATCTCGCCGCTGATGCCGATCTGCTGGTTCTTCGACCTGCCCGGCGTGGTGGCGCGCAACCCCATGCTGGCCCACGCGGCGGGCACATCCACCTTCCGCGAGGCCATGCGCGCGCTCAGCATCGCCCGCGAGGCCGTGGTGCCTCGGCGGCTGCGCCGCATCCCGCTGCAGTAGTAGGGACGAATACCACGAAGCCACGAAGACACGAAGGGGAACCTTTTACCACCAAGGCTCCAAGAAAACGAAATGCATAGGAGATAGGAGCAGTACCAGCCCTACCCACCCGGCCCATGCGGCGAAGGTGCTACTCGTGCAAACTGGCCATATGCACGAACACCAGCGACCAGCGGCCAGCACGGGAATGCCTAAAATTGGGGGTTCCAAGGGGGCGTAGCCCCATGGCGGGGTTGCTAGGGGCTGGCCCCTAGCCGCCGCCCGCGCAGGGCACGCACCCACCAACCACGAGGAACCATCATCATCGAAGCCGCATCCGGTCGGCCCGACCTGCAGTAGGGGAACCCATTTACCACCAAGACTCCAAGGCTCCAAGGGGCAGAAAACGAATACCTCGAAGACGCGAAGGGGGAACATTTACCACCAAGACTCCAAGGCTCCAAGAAAACGAAATGCATAGGAGATAGGAGCAGTACCAGCCCTACCCACCTGGCCCATGCGGCGAAGGTGCTACTCGCGCACACTGGCCATATGCACGAACACCAGCGGCCAGCGGCCAGCACGGGAATGCCGCAAATTGGGGGTTCCAAGGGGGCGTAGCCCCATGGCGGGGTTGCTAGGGGCTGGCCCCTAGCCGCCGCCCGCGCAGGGCACGCACCCACCAACCACAAAAACCCATCCTCATCGAAGCCGCATCCGGTCGGCCCGATCGGGCCTAGCCACCGCCCGCGCAGGGCACACACCCACCAACCACGAGGAACCATCATCATCGGGGTCGCAGCAGGCCAGCCCCACCGGACAAAGATGCAAGCATTGCCTACGCGCGGCGAGTGCGCCGAGCTAATCAGCGCGGTGTACCTCACCCCCGCCGACATCGAGGATGGCGAGCGCCTGCGGGCCAGCCTGCGCGCGCTCGCCGGGCTGTGATGCGGTAGAATAGCGGCGGGAAGGCCGCGCCGCAGCCTGCGGCACCAGCAGAGGAAAAGCACACTGTGAGCATCATCCACACCATCCGCACCAAGTTCATCAGCCGCGTGCTGGGGCGCGACTACGTGGAGCTGGAGGGGAGCATCATCCCGCTGCCCGACCACCGCTGGTGCGGCCCCGAGTTCAAGGACGACGCCTTCTACCTGCGCTCGGCGGAGGGCGAGGCCCAGCGGCTGGTGGAGCACCTGGGCTGCGGCGCGGGCAGCCGCGTGCTGGATGTGGGCTGCGGCCAGGGGCGGCTGGCCATCGGGCTGCGGCGCAGGGTGCCAGCGCTGGGCGGCTATGTGGGCATCGACATCGACCGCCGCTCGGTCGAGTGGTGCCAGCGCCACATCGGCCAGGCCAGCCCACCCTACCGCTTCCTGCACCTCGATCTCTACAACGAGCGCTACAACCAGGGCGGCGCGGCCATCGGCCAGGGCTTCCAGTTCGACCTGCCCGAGGCCAGCGCCGACATCGCCTACCTATTCTCGGTGTTCTCGCACACCACCGAGGCGGACATGCGCGCCTACCTGCGCGACTTCCGCCGCGTGCTGGGCGCGGGCGGGAGCCTGTTCTTCACCACCTTCGTGGAGGAGGGCGTGCCCGATGTGTCGATCAACCCCGAGGGCTACCGGCTGCGCTGCAACGGCCCGCTGCACGTGGTGCGCTACAGCAAGCCCTACCTGCTGGCCCTGCTGGCCGAGCACGGCTACCAGCTGCTGCGCTTCACCCACGCCACCGAGGCCGACGGCCAGAGCGCGCTGTACCTGCGGGCGTTGTAGTAGACCACGAAGGCACAGAAGATTCACCTCCAAGACTCCAAGAGAAAATATCTTGGAGTCTTCGTACCTTCGCCAGAAAAGCCTTGGCATCATGAATCAAGACACCAAGACCCCAAGAAAAAAGAATCTTGGTGCCTTGGTGTCTTGGTGGTAAAAAACTAGCGGAAGTCGAGGTCGAGCGCGTCAGCGCCGTGGCGGATGCGGATGCGCCGCTCGCCCACCGCCGCCTGGCAGTAGGGCGCGTCGATGCGCGGCCCGGGGTGGAGCGGCTGCACGCGGCCCGCCACCACCAGCGGCCCGAGCCAGCCGAAGGCCAGCGAGCCGCACGCGGGCGACTCGTACTCCACGCGCAGGCCCTCGCAGCGCAGCGGGGCGCGGCTGCACGCGGCCACGAAGTCGGCGAAGCCGCCGTACTGCGCGGCGTCGCCCAGCTCGCAGACCCACGCCGCATCGCGCTCGGGGGCGCGCAACTCGCTCGCGCCCGCCCAGCGCGCCCCCGGCAGCGCCGCCAGCCCCACGAAGCCCGCGCCCCTGCGCCCGAACACCCAGCCGCCGCGCTCCACCAGCTCGTCGAAGGCCGCGCGCGGGAAGTAGGCGTGCGAGAAGGGGAAGGGGTCATCCGGCGGGATGTGGTGGATGCAGATCAGCGTGCTGCGATGCTGGGCCACCCTGGGCAGCCAGCGGCAGCCGGCCCAGAAGTTCGGGCGGGCCTCGTGGTCGTCGCGCTCGTCGGCGGTGCCGGGGTGGCTGGTGAACACCGCCGCGTCGCGGCCCAGCGCGGCGTGCCACACATGCTGCTGGTAGCCGGGCTTGCCGGGGCGGAAGTCCTGCGCGCTGCTCAGCTGGTAGTGCGGCGTGCGGAAGGTGACGATGTGGGCGGGCGAGAGCGCGGTGTCCAGCGCGTCGCCGTCGAAGCTGCCGCCGCGCTCGGCGGCCAGCGCGCGGCAGGCGGGCAGTCTATCGTCGGCCTGGGCCACGAAGCCCTGGAGCCAGGGGTCGCCAGCCGCCTGTGCCAGCCGCTGGGCCGTGGCGCGCACCGCAGGGTGGCGCGCGCTCTGGCAGGCCCAGAGGATCATGCTCGCGTCCAGATCATCGGCGGGGATATCGTAGCGCGGCAGCTCATCCACGCCCAGCCCGAAGCGCTCGCGGATGAGCAGCTCGGCGGGCTGGTGGTGCGCGATCGCCTGGATGACGGGCGGGCAGCGGTAGGCGCTGGTGGCCATGCTCACCGCCGCCATATTGGTGCCCATGTGGTAGACGCCCGTGGTCAGGTGCAGCTGGCCCGTGCCGAAGGCCAGCCAGCCGATGGTGGCGCTGGGGTCGGCGCTCGCGCCCTTCACCAGCTGGGCGTAGGTGCGCCCGTGGCTGCTGGCCAGCGCGCCGCCGAAGCTGTGCATGGCCAGGTCGAGCAGCAGCATGTCGACCGCCTGCCCGGCCAGCTGCCGCAGCTCCGGCTCTAGCGCGAAGTCGTAGATATTCAGCAGCGCCGTCAGGTCTTCCTCGATGTAGCAGTTCGACAGCCACTCGGCGTAGCCGAAGCGGGCGCGGTGGTCGATCCACCGCCGCGCCAGCGCCGCGCCGTGCTGGGCGTGCCACGCGCCATCGCGCCCGCTGGCCGCGAACACCTGGCGCGGGAACAGCTGCCCGGCCAGCAGCTCACAGCTGTGGAACAGGATCTGGTGGTTCTCGGTGTGGAAGCACATGCGCATGCCGGGCTGGTCGTACCAGTAGCAGAAGGCCAGCGCCGCCTGGTCGATAGCGTCGCGCAGCGCGGGTGCGAGCATGTGGCCCTGGCCGTAGCGGTAGCGCGCGCGCAGCAGCCCGGCCAGGGCGAAGTCGGCGCAGTCGCGCATGGCCGTGGCCAGCTCCAGCGAGGCCCGCACGAAGCGCTCGTCAAGCACGCCGCGCCCCAGCTCCAGCCGAGGGATCTGGTGGAACACATCGGCGCGGCCATTGCCGCAGGCCCGGTCCGCAGCAAGCTCGGCCAGCAGGAAGGCCGCGCGGCGCTCATCATCCTCAAAGGCGGTTTCCATGGGTCTACCCCTTCAGCGCCCCCGCCAGCGCCGCCGTGAAGAACCGCTGGCTGTAGAGGTACAGCCCCAGCGGCAGCAGCGCGCACACGATCGCAGCCGCGATCGTCACTGGTGTGGCATATGCGTCGGTCGACATACCGTTGCGCAGGCGCATTATAGCAGGCATGATCAGCTGCATGTTCTCGTCGCTGATCAGGATCTGCGGCCACAGCACCGAGTTCCAGCTGCCCGAGAGCGACAGGATGGCCAGCACCGCCACCGAGGCCTTCATGTTGGGCAGCACCAGCCGCAGAAACAGCCCGAACTCGTTGCAGCCATCGATCCGCCCCGACTCCAGCATCTCGGTGGGGATCTGCAGCATGAACTGCCGCATCAGGAAGATGCCGAACGCCCCGCCGCCGATGCTGGGCAGCACCAGGCCCCAGTAGCTGTTCAGCAAGCCCAGCTGGCGCATCACCACAAACTTCGAGACCAGCATCGAGTCGGTGGGCAGCAGCATCACCGCCAGGATCAAAAGCAGCGCGATGTTCCGCCCGCGAAACGGCAGCTTGGCCAGGGCATAGCCAGCCAGCGCGCTGGCGAAGGTGCTGAGCACCGTGGTGGTGGTGACCACGCCCAGCGTGTTCAGAAAGTAGCGCTCAAGATGGTAGCGCGTCACGATCATCTCGTAGAGCTCGAAGGTGAACGCGGTCGGGATGATCGACATGGGGTTCTTCACCACATCCAGCCGGTTGAAGCTCTGCGCCAGAACTGCCATGAATGGCCACAGGAAGATCACCGCCAGCAGCGCGGTGCAGGCGGTCACCACCAGGCTGAGCCTGCGCTCGCGGCTGAGCCTGCGCTGGACGCGCAGCGCCTGCTGCGACGGTTGCATGGGTTGTGCTGCCATCAGTCCACCTCGCCAAATCGATACAGCTTGAGCTGAAGCACCGTAAGCCCGACCGACACCGCAAACACCATCCAGCCGATGGCGGTGGCGTAGCCCAGCCGCAGCTGGTTGAACGAGAGCCAGGTGATATACGGCACCAGGAACCAGCCGCGCCCGCCGGGGCCGCCGCCATCGCCGTTGTTGTACAGCATCAGCGTGACCTCGTAAATCATCAGCGAGCCTGCGGTCATAGTGATCGTCATGTACGCGATCACCGGGCGCAGCAGCGGCAGCAGCACATGCCAGATCCGCTGCCAGAGATTCGCGCCATCTACAATCGCCGCCTCCTCGATCGAGGGGTCGACGCCGGTGATCCCGGCGATGAAGTAGACCACGTGGCTGCCCACATAGCTCCAGAACGCCAGCGTCAGCATCATGGGCAGCACAAACTGCGGGAAGCCCAGCCAGTCGATCCGATCTGCGCCGAACTGCATCAGCAGCGCGTTGGCAAAGCCGCGATCTTTGTTGAAGAACCACGCGCCGATCGCGCCCATCGTCAGGCCGGGCAGTGCCACCGGCACATAGAACAGGGTGCGCAGCAGGCCGCGCGACTTGATAAAGCGCGAGGTGAGCAGCAGCGCCAGCCCAAAGGCCACCGGCAGCTGCGTGACGATGCTGCCCAGTGCGTAGAGCAGCGCGTTGCGGAAGGCGCTCTGCAGCCGCCCGTCGTTGGTAAAGGCCTCGGCGAAGTTGGCGAGGCCGACCCACTCCCACTCGTCGCCATAGCCCAGCGACTCCTGAAAGGCCATCAGCACCGCCCGCAGCAGCGGGTAGAGCGTGAAGAGCGCGAAGGTGATGAAGAACGGTGCGATGAAGAGGTAGGGTGCCCACTTGCGCTGGTCGCTAAAAAACCGCACGATGCGCGCCCACAGCGTAGGGCGCGCCGCCCGCGGGACCGAGATGGTTGCCATAGTCGCTCCTTCCTACCGTATCGAGAACCGCACGATGGGCGCAGGCGCTGCGGTGGCGCCTGCGCCCAGGCCAGCCTAGCTATTCTTGGCGATCTGCTCCTCGGCAGACTTGATAGCATTGGCGATCGCCGTATCGACATCGGTCTGGTCGGCCCAGAGCAGCAGCGACTGCTCGCGCCACGCGCTCTTCACCAGCTCGGTCGTCCAGCTCTCCGAGTAGCTGGGCAGCGCGCCTGCGGCCTCGATAAACACCTCGCCGGCCTTCTGGCCGCCCACGTAGGGGTCTTCGGTATGGAAGGCCTCGCCATCCCAGCACGATTTCACCGGCGGCAGGATGCCGATCGACTTGTAGCGCTCCTCCAGCTGCTTCTCGCCGTTCTCGAAGTAGAGGTAGAGCATGATCTGGGTGGCCAGCTCTTTATTGGGCGACATCTTCATCACGGTGCCGGTGGTGCCGCCCCAGGTGCTGACGCGCGGGTCGTCGGCGGCGATGCCCGGGATGCGCATCAGGCGCATGGGCGAGTTCTTCAGCAGCTCGGTATCTTTCGCGGTGCCCTGCTTGTGGATGCCGTAGAGCCAGTCGGGGGTCAGCTCGGTCATGGCCTGGCCCGCCTTCATCATCGCCACCTGGTTGGTCCAGTCGATATCCACATAGTAGGGCTTGAACTGGAGCGCATCCTCGATGATCGCCTTGAAGCGCGGGTCGCCGAGCATCGACTTGCCGGTATCATCGGTCCACCAGAGCTTCTGCTCAAGCATGCGCGCGGGCACCGACTGGTCGAGCGGGCTATCCATCAGGGCGTAGCGGGCGCTGCCGTCGGGCATCTTCTTGTCGACCTTGGCGCAGGCGTCGAGGAACTCTTTCCATGTGGTCACCTTGGAAAGATCGACGCCAAAGCTCTGCCAGGCCGTATCGTTGTAGAGCATCAGCATAGGGTGGACATCGTGCGGCGCGCCGAAGATCTTGCCATCTTTGGTGTAGCGCGCCCAGCGGCTTTCCAGCACCTGGGGGTAGTAGGGGTTGTCTTTCAGCACATCATTGAGCGCAAGGAAGGGGATGGCCTTCTCGGTGCCCTTGAGGAACTTGACCATGTCCTCGGCGTTCAGCTCGCAGATATCGGGGGTGCCGCTGCCCGACATGAGCGTGGCCTGAAGCTTCTTCAGCTGGGCATCGGATGTGAGCAGCTCCAGCTTGAGATCGACGTTAAACTTCTTATTGATCTCGGCCACCCGCTTCTCGTACTCGGCCTTATGGTTGTCGGCGTTGTACCAGAGCGAGATGGGCTGCGTGGTGGTGCTGCCCGGTGCCTGCGCGCCGCCGGTGGATGCGTTGGCACCCTGCTCCTGCGCGCCGCACGCGCCCAGCACCAGCCCCATACCGCCCAGGCTCACGCCCTTCAGAAATGTCCGCCGATCGATCGTTCGACGCGCCATGGTCGTCCCCTTCTCGCAGCAAGCTGCGCTCACGGCTTCTCTGCCATAACATGTGGGAGCTTGGAGGCTGGCCCACGCACGCCGCACCCAAGCCAGCGGGCTTGGCCCGCACGCCTATCGTATGCGCCCTGTGCCTCGGTGCACCTATAAGGGATATGGTATGATAGGGCCTACTCTACCATAGCCTTACAGATAGTTGCAACGCAGCCAGTCCTAGCCTAGTCCCAAGGCAGTCCCACCTAGCGGAGGCAAGCCGATGTCCCCTTCTGCCGAAGACCCCGACTACGCCACCTTCGAGCAGTGGCTGCACGACGCCCTCGGCCAGCTCTACGACCCACCAGCCATCCAGAACCACCCGCTGGCGCGGCTGCTGGCCGAGCCAAACGCCAACGCCATGCAGCGCGACCAGCAGCTGCGGCGCAGCATCCTGCAGGGCATCGAGCGGCTGCGCCCCGAGCCAGGGCTGGCGGCGCAGTCGCCGCGCTGGCGCAGCCACCAGATCCTTGAGCTGCGCTACATCGCGGGCCTCAGCCCCGCCGAGGCGATGCAGGAGCTGGCGCTCAGCCGCAGCACCTACTTCCGCGAGCAGGCCCGCGCGCTTGAGCAGCTGGCCGTGCTGCTGTGGCAGGAGTGGCAGCAGCGCCAGCCGCAGCCCGCGCCAGCCGCGCAGGAGAGCCGCGAGGCCCTGGCCCGCGCCGAGGTCGAGCGGCTCTCGGCCCACGCCACCTGGGAGGACACCGACCTGGCCCAGCTGATCGAGAGCCTGCGCCCGATCGTGGCCCCGCTGGCCCAGGCCAAGGGCGCGACCCTGGCCTACGGCCCCGCGCCCCAGGCCGCGCTGGCCCACGCCGACCGCGTGCTGATGCGGCAGGCCATCCTGGGCACCATCACCTACGCGCTGGATGTGCGGCAGGGCGGCCAGGTGAGCATCGCCAGCTTCGCGGGGCCGGGGCAGGTGGGCATCCGCATCGCGGCGGCGGGCAGCCGCGCCGAGGGCAGGCCCCAGCCGCACCAGAGCCTGGGCCTGGATGTCTGCAAGGGCCTAATGGCGGCCATGGGCGGCAGCATGGAGTGGCAGGGCGACGAGCAGCGCTGGTCGGCCCAGCTGACATGGCCCGAGGCCGCCACCCGCAGCCTGCTGGTAATCGACGACAACGAGGAGTTTATCGACCTGTTTCGCCGCTACCTCTCGGGCCACGGCTGGCGCGTGATCGGCGCGACCGACGCCGAGGCGGCGCGGCAGCAGCTGGCCGAGCATGTGCCCTCGGCGATCGCGCTGGATATCATGATGCCGCGCGAGGATGGCTGGGAGCTGCTGATGGCGCTGCGCGCCAGCCCGCGCACCCAGGCGGTGCCGGTGATCATCTGCTCGGTGCTGAACGAGCCGCAGCTGGCCGGGGCGCTGGGCGCTGCGTACCTGCCCAAGCCTATCTCGCAGATGGCGCTGCTGCGCGCGCTGGCGCAGCTGGCTCTTCCTGCCCCCAGCCAAGCGAGATCGTAGCCAGCAGCGCCCCCACGCCCGCGATCAGCTGGCCCAGCCGCCAGCCCTGCGGCTGGTGCAGCGCCAGCTGGCCAGCCAGCCGCCCCGCGCTATAGCCCTGGTCCTGCCCCGAGATGATGATCACCGGCGGGCGGGCTGGGCCCGCCCGCCCGCCCAGCTGCTCTAGCAGCTCGTGCCCATTCATGCCGGGCATGGCCAGATCCATCAGCACCAGATCGACCTCGTTTTCCTGCAGCAAAGCCAGGGCCTCGGCCCCGTTGTGGGCCACCAGGCAGGCCGGGGGCTGCGGCAGCGTGGCCAGCATGCGCTGCACCAGCCGCGCCATGTCGGGGTCGTCATCCACCACCAGCATGCGCCGGATGGGCGCGTCGATCGTGGCCAGCGCAGCCAGCAGACGCTCGCGCGATACCGGCTTCACCAGCATGTCGCGAGCGCCGAACAGCAGCGCGGCCTGGTGGCTGCTGGGCAGCGGGCACTGGATGTGCGGCACCGCAAGGCCCGGCGCGGGCGCAGGCGCGCTGCTGTCGGTGACAAGCGCGATAGCGTGCAGCTCGGCGGCCATGGCCGCGCCCTCGGCCAAGCTGGGCGCGGCCAGCACGCGGTAGCCATCCAGGTGGCGCTGCAGCAGCGCCGCCACCTGGGCGTCATCGTGCACCACCACCACGATCTTCTCGCTGGCACCCAGCGGCACCACCGGCACCCAGCGCCCCGCCTGGCTGCGCACAGCCTCGGGCTGCGGCTGGCGGGCGCAGGGCAGCGTGAACCAAAAGGTGCTGCCCTCGCCAAGCACGCTCGCCACGCCCATCTTGCCCTGGTGCAGCTCGATAAACTGCTTGCTGATCGGCAGGCCAAGCCCCGTGCCGCTGTGCCACTCGGACATGGGCTGCTCGGTGGTGCGGAAGGCCTCGAAGACCTTTGGCAGATCTGGCTCGGGGATGCCGGTGCCGGTGTCGCGCACCCGCACCACCACCATATCGCCCTCGCGGCTGATCTGCAGGCCGATCGCGCCCCGCTGGGTGAAGCGTGTGGCGTTCACCAGCAAGTTCAGCAGCACCTGGCGCACCCGCACGCGGTCGATCCAGAAGGGCGGCAGGCCCGCTTCGATCTCCACCTCCAGCGCTAGGCCCTTGGCGCGGATGTAGTCGCGCATGGTCTCCAGCGCCTCGCTGGCCAGCGCGCCCAGATCCACCTGCTCGCGCGCCAGCGCGATCTTCCCCGACTCGATCCGGGCCATATCCAGCACATCATCCACCAGCGACAGCAGGTGCTGGGCGCTGCGGTAGATCGCATTCATATCGCGGCGGTAGATGCCGGGCAGCGGCACATCCTGGTAGCTCTGCGG
This sequence comes from Chloroflexia bacterium SDU3-3, assembly GCA_009268125.1. Taxonomy (NCBI): domain Bacteria; kingdom Bacillati; phylum Chloroflexota; class Chloroflexia; species Chloroflexia bacterium SDU3-3. The sequence goes on from WBOU01000006.1 coordinate 389,987, forward strand.
CGCAGTCATCATCACCTCGCTGAAGCCCACGATCAGGTTGAGCGGGGTGCGCAGCTCGTGGCTGATGTTGGTGACAAACTCGGCCTTGAAGCGCTCGGCATCCTCGGCCCGCTTGCGGGCGGCCACCAGCGCGGCGTTGGCGCGCTCCAGCCGGTAGTAGGCCTGATCCAGATCTTTCAGCATATGCGAGAGCTGGCCGCGCTGCTCCTGGGCCACCGCCAGGCTCTCCTGCGACTGGCGGAAGCTGAACAGCGACCACTGCGTGACGGTGGCCAGCGTGTGCGAGGAGGCCCAGCCCAGCAGCCAGGCCACCGCGCCCGCCACGGGGATGGCCAGCATGCCATCGGCAGGCAGCGGGGCATCCCCGCCCAGGCCCATGGCCCACACAATGGCAGCCACCACGACCAGCATGGCCAGCCCGGCCCGATAGCCGATCAGCACCACCGCCGCCAGGGGCAGCAGCGCGTAGATGTAGGCCAGCTGCGGCTGGCGGAAGGCCAGCAGCGCCACGCTGATCGTGCCCGCCAGCCCAGCCAGCCACACCGCCTGGGCCAGCAGCAGCCTGCGCCGGATCTGCACCAGGGCCAGCGCGCTGGCGCTGCCCAGCACCAGGCTGGTGAGCCAGACCTGCCCGCCCAGCTGCACCGGCCAGCTGAGCACGGCCACCACATGCCACACGGCGTAGAGTGCGCCGATGCTGGCGATCATCGTGCGGGTGGTCGATTCCAAGAGCGTGCGCATCGCGTCGCGAAACTCTGGCTGCGCTTCGGCTACCAGCCCTTGCCACATAGCAACCTCGCTTGTCTTGCTGCACTGGGGTGATCGGCCCCAGTATAGCATCCCGCGAACGACGCACATGTAGATTTTTTCACCACGAAGACGTGAAGGCACGAAGGGGAGAAAAGAACCGTTTTACCACCAAGGCTCCAAGGCTCCAAGGGGACGAAGGGGATTCTTACCACGAAGACACGAAGGCACAAAGACAGAGAGAACCGTTTTACCACCAAGACGCCAAGGCTCCAAGGGAAACGGGAGATCTTCACCACGAAGACACGAAGACGCGAAAGGGGAAAGCACCAAGATACCACCACACAATGCCTCGCCATGACCGCACGCCGCCGTAGGGGCGGGTCTCGTGCCCGCCCGCAGCGCAGCCATCGAACCCATCGAACCCACCCTGCGCCCCCACAATGCACACAATGCCCCGCCCCTCCTGCGCATGCCGCCAGCGCACAACACATCCGCCGCAGCCTTGCTCGCACCGCCGCTTGGCTTCCTCGCAGGCTACGCAGGAACGTTCGCCCCCCACCGCATGAAGCCAAACACGCTGCCGAGCAAACCCCGCGCTTGCGCCTGGATTCCGCGCCTGCCGCGTGGGCTTCCGCACATGGCGCGGAGGCTTCCGCACACGTCGGTGAGGAAAGGAAACACCCCCAACATGAAGCCAAATCCAGGTCAATTTTTTGAATTTTTGCCTAACTCGGTAGTTATCCACAATGTTTGCAATCCAAGCGCCGCTGTTTGGAAGCCTCGCAGGCATGCTTGCAATCCAAGCGCTGCTGCTTGGAAGCCTCGCAGGCATGCTTGCAATCCAAGCGCCGACGTTAGCAATCATGGAGGGGGGTACCATGAACGGAGTTAGGTGGTTTTTTACACCGCCAGCTCTGGCCATTCCGCGCTGCTATGCGCCAGCCACCGCAGCACCAGCGCCCAGCCACCGCAGCGCCCCCAACCCCTGGCGCACTTCTTGCCCATGGATGCGTAGGAATCCATATCGCTGGCGGAGCTGCCAGGATGAAAGGAGCACCCACCATGCTGCGAAGTATCAACGATCTACAGGGCAACGCCCTCCACGCCACCGATGGCGATATCGGCACTGTCGAAGAGTTCTTCTTCGATGATCAGAGCTGGACCGTGCGCTACCTTGTCACCGACACCGGCGGGTGGCTGACCGACCGCCAGGTGCTGCTCTCGCCCGCCGTGGTGCGCGGCGTCGACTGGGAGACCAAGGGCGTGCAGGTGGGCATCACCCGCGAGCAGGTGAAAAACAGCCCCGACATCTCCACACACATGCCGATCTCGCGCCAGGCGGAGGCCGAGCTTTCCAACCACTATGGCTACCAGCCCTACTGGGATGGCGTGGCGCTGTGGGGCACAGGGCTGTACCCCTACGCGCCCACCGGCCTGGCCATGCCGCCCATCCCGCCCGCCCCGGCAGCGCACGAGCTGGCCCGCGAAGCCGACCAGCTGGCCCGGCCCGAGGGCGACCCACACCTGCGCAGCACCCGCGAGGTGCGCGGCTACCACATCCACGCCAGCGATGGCGAGATCGGCCACGTGTCCGACTTCCTGATCGACGAGGAGACATGGCAGATCCGCTACCTGGTGCTCGATACGCGCAACTGGTGGCCCGGCAAGCACGTGCTGATCGCGCCAAAGTGGATCGATAGCATCGACTGGGAGAGCGCGACGGTATCGGTGAAGGTTGCCAAAGACACCATCCAGCACGCGCCCGAGTACGACCCGGCGGCGCTGACCCGCGAGTACGAGGCGGCGCTGCACCGCCACTACGATCGACCGGCCTACTGGGAGGATCGCAGGCAGTAGCGCGGGCTAGGCCGCCACAGGCGGGCCGCAGCACAACACAGCGCCGCGCCAGGGTTTCTTTCCTGGCGCGGCGCTGTGCTATGGTTGGGGAAAAGCGAGCGGGCGGCTACTCGGCGCCCAGCCACAACACCTGGTAGGGCGCGAGCGTGATCCGCAGCAGGCCATCGCCACTGGGGCGATAGTGCGCGCCGCCCAGCATGTCCACCAGCGACGCGCCATCGTCGAAGCCCAGCCGCGCGGCGGTGAGCGACAGCTCGTGCGGCAGCGCCGACACGTTGTGCAGGCACAGCACCAGCGGCGCAGCGTCGTCGCCGCCGCGCAGCAGCGAGAACACAGCGGGGTCGCCGGCCAGCACCTTCTGCGGGCTGTTGGGGTGGAAGGCGCGCATGTGACGACGAGCCTGGATGAGCCGCGACATGCGCGCGAGCACCGTGGCGGCGCGCCCGCCCGGCTCGGCCAGCTGCTGGCGCAGGGCCTCGTAGCTCCACTTCTCGCGGTTGATCGTGCGGGCGCGACCGGTGGAGGCCAGGCCCAGCAGGTTGTTGTGCGAGCCGACCAGGCTATGCACGTACACCCCCGGCACGCCCTGCAGCGCCAGCATAATCGCGTTGGCGCAGACCATGCGATCGATGGCGTAGGGGTCGGCGCTGGCCGGGTTGGAGAGCATGTCGAACAGGGTTATGTTCAGCTCGTAGGGGCTTTGGGTGCCGTCGGGGTTGGTCTTGTAGGAAACCCTGCCGCCATGCTCCAGCGCCTGCAGCACCAGCGCATCCACCTCGTCGTTGGAAAGGATGCCGCTGGCGGGCACGACGCCGATGCCATCGTGCGAGGCCAAAAAGTTGAAGAAGGTGGTCTGCGCGGTGGGCGCGGCCAGCCCGCTGGCCCAGCGGGTCAGGTGGGTGGCCGCGCCAGCCTGAAAGGCATTGAGCACCAGCGGCGCGAGCGGGAACTGGTAGACCATCTGGGCCTCGTTGGTGCCATCGCCAAAGTAGCTGATGTTGTCGGCGTGGGGCACATTGGTCTCCGTCACCAGCAGCACGTGGGGCGCGGCCACATCCAGCGCGCTGCGCAGCAGCTGCACGATAGCGTGGGCCTGGGGCAGGTGGATGCAGCGGGTGCCAAGCTCCTTCCAGATGTAGCCCACGGCATCCAGGCGCAGCAGATCAGCCCCCTGCGCCACGTAGAACAGCACCACATCCAGGATGGCCAGCAGCACCTCGGGGTTGGCAAAGTTGATGTCGATCTGATCTTCGCTAAACGTGGTCCAGACCCAGCGGTCGCCGTCGGCGGTCTCGAAGCGGGTGAGCAGCGGGTGGGTGCGCGGGCGCGTCACCTGCGAGACATCGGTGGCGGGGTCGAGCGTGATAAAGCGGGCCTCGGCCTCCGGCTCGCCCAGCAGGAACGATTTGAACCAGGCGCTCGACGCGGAGATGTGGTTGAGCACCGCATCGTACATCAGGCGGTAGCGCCCGCGCAGGGGGGCCAGATCCTCCCAGCTGCCAAGCATGGGGTCCACGGCGGTGTAGTCCACCACCGAAAACCCATCGTCGGATGTGTAGGGGTAGAACGGCAGGATGTGCACGCCGCTAACCACGCCGCCGAACAGATCGTCGATGGCGTGGCCCAGGGTGTGCAGCGGCGGCTCGCCCTCGGCGCACACCTGGTCGCCGTAGGTGATCAGGATGACATCATCCTCGGTCAGGCGCTCGGCGGGGGCCAGTGGCGGGCGCGGCGGGTGGGCGGCGGCGAAGGCATCGAGCCGCGCCACAAGCGGGCCGACCAGCTCGGCGGCGCGCTCGTGGCCGTACAGCACAGCAAGCTTCGACTGGATGGATTCTCGGTGGTGGCTCATGGGCATCAGTCCTCCATGCCGCGCAGCTTTCGGTACTCGGGGATGGAAAGCATCGCGGGACGCTCGTGGTCGCGGATCTGGCGCACCTCAAGGTGAAACTGCTCGTCCTCGGCGGGGCGGATGAGCTTCATACTCTGGTTGATCGGCTCCAGCAGGCGCACGCGCTGGCGCTCCTCAAGGCGCTGCATCACCACCTGGGTGATCGCGAAGGCCATCTTGGAGAGCGGCACCAGCTCTTGGTTGCGGTGCACGCGCTGCTGCAGATCGGCCTGGGCCAGCGAGGTGAGGCCGTGGTTCTGCAGCAGGTCGATCAGCAGCCCGGTCTCTACGCCGTAGCCGGTGAAAAACGGCACGGCCTCGATCGCGCTGCGGCGGGCGGCGTACTCGCCCGAGAGCGGCTGCACCATGCCGGACAGCTCGGGGTAGAACAGGTTGAGCAGCGGGCGGGCGGTCAGCTCGGTCACGCGGCCCCCGCCGGTGGCCGAGATCGTCTCGCCCATCTGGATGGGGCGGCGGTAGAAGCCCTTGCAGTAGAGCAGGTGCGGCTCGCGCAGCAGCGGGCCGATGATACCGTAGACAAAGCGCGGGTGGAAGTTGCGGATGTCGGTGTCGATCCAGGCAACGATATCGCCCTTCAGCACGTAGAGGCTCTTCCAGAGCGCCTCGCCCTTGCCCATAAACGCGCCGTACTGCGGCAGGATGTCCTGATGGACGTGGACCGGGATACCCAGCTCCTCGGCGATCTCGCGCGTGCGGTCGGTCGAGCGGCTGTCGATCAGCACGATCTCGTCGAGCAGGGGCACCTCATCCATCATGGTGCGCTTGAGCACGCCCAGGATCTCGCCGATGGTCTCCTCCTCGTTCAGGGCGGGCAGGCCCAGGCTGATCGTGATCTTCTGCTGCTGCTTGAGGGCCAGCAGGCGCTGGATGTCCTCGAACTCGGCGCTGGAGAAGGTGTTCTCGGCGAACCAGCGGTCCACGGTGGCCGAGAGATCGCGCTGGCGCTGCCAGATCTGCTGGGCCTGCTCCTCGGACTGCTCCATGCGGTGGCGCACCAGCACCACGGTGGTGTTGGCCTGGCGCAGGATGCGGTCGGCCAGGGGGCCAGTGGGGGCCTCGGGGTCGCCGCTGCGGCCCGTCACGCCCAGCACGATCACCTGATGCTCGGGGGCCTCGGCCACGATGGCCTGCTCGGCGGGGATGGCGCGCTCCAGCCAGCGATTGACGCGCGGCATGGTGCGCAGCGACTGGATGCTCTCGCGGGCGGCGATGTTGTCGGCCTGGCGCGGGTCGCTGGCGTAGAGCATGGTGATGGATGCGTCGTGGCTCTCGGCGATCGCTAGGGCGGTGTCGCAGGCCAGCTGGGTGTGGGGGCCGCCGCGCACCGGCAGCAGGATGCGCCGCCAGTCGGCTAGGCCAGCTAGGCGGGCCACGATCACATCGCAGGGCGGCTGGCGCAGCAGGTCGTCGATCGGCGGGCCGAACATGCGCTCGGATGATGAGCGCTCGCCGTGCCAGCCGAGCAGCAGCAGGCTGGCGTGCTGCTCCTGGGCGGCGCTGCGGAAGGCCTCGGAGAGCGAGTGGCCGACATTCACAGTGGATGAAAACGGGATGGAGCTCGCGCCCTTGGCGGCGAAGATCGTATCAAGCTCGGCGCGCAGGCGGCGGCTCTCGGCCAGGGTCTCGCCCATGGGCGTGCCAGGCTCGACAACCATGGCGCGCACGGCAACGATCCGCCCGCGGTGGTGCTCGGCCAGCGCCTCGGCCATCGGCAGCAGGCGGATCGCCTCGTCGGGGTCGATCACGGGCAGCAGCACGATAAAGCCGTTCGCATGGGCCGGGGTGGGCAGGTGTTCGATGGTCATGCGGGTTTCTCCTCGTAGGTAGTGCGCGGCGCGGCGCGATCGTGGGGCAGGCCGCGCACCATAGCTAGGCAAGCAAGGGTTCAATATCGCGGCGGATGATCGCCTCCCAGGTGTACGCGAGGCGCACCCTGCGCCGCAGGGCCAGCCGCGCGTCGCCGCGCATGGCCTGGGCGATGCGCTCGGCCACCTGGTGGGCGGGCAGCTCAAGATCGAACAGCAGGGCGGCGTCGCCCGCCGTCTCGTGGAAGGGTGGGATGTCGCTGGCAAAGATCGGCATACCCACCAGGCCAGCCTCGATCACGGGGATGCCAAAACCCTCGTAGCGGCTGGGCAGCAGCAGCGCGTCGGCCAGGCGGTAGAAGTCGGCCAGCATCGCATCGCTCACGGGCAGGGGCGCGCCCGCCGCGTCGCAGAACGACTCGTAGAGGAACACCACCGAGGCGGGGTCGCCGGTAGCGTCGCGCAGGGCCTGCAGCTGGGCCAGGTAGGCGGCGTTGCTAGGGTTGTGCGGGCCAGGCGGCCCGGTAACCACCAGCCGGGGGGCCAGGCCCTGCGCCCGCAGCGCCCCGGTGATCGCCACCGCCGCCTCGATGTTCTTGCGGCGGGTGATGCGGGCGGGCAGCAGCAGCAGCGGGTCGGCGTGCAGCAGGTCGAGCCGCCGCACCAGCGCGGATGTCTCCGGCTCCAGCTTCAGCAGCGCGTCCAGATCCACCCCTGGCGTCACCACGGTGATCTCGTCCTCGGGCAGGCCCAGCAGCCCGGCCAGCATGCCCCGCCTATCCTGCGAGACCACCACATAGCGCGTGTGCGGCCAGGGCCTGCGCAGCAGATCCCACGGCTCGCCCGCGTGCAGCTCGGGGGTGTAGAGCGGGTCGAGCCAGGCGAAGTCGTGGCACCAGGCCAGCAGGCGCGGGGCCTGGCCCGCCGCCGCCAGCCGGTGCAGCGCGGCGGTCAGCGCCAGGTTCTTCTGCAGGGTCAGCACATTGTGCACCATCAGCACATCCAGGCCCGCCAGCGCGTCAGCCAGCTCGCCCGCAATGCGGTCTACCAGGGCGGCGTAGGCCGCGCTGCGCACGCCCCTGGCCAGCTCGGCGTTCACCAGCTCGATCAGGCCGCCGCGCGAGGAGAACTCGGGGCGCAGCCATGTCTCCACGCCCATGCCGCCCTCCCCGCCGCTGCCCGCGATCACGCGCACGCTATGGCCCATGGCCGCCAGCCAGCGGGCGTGCGCCGCCATCGTGATCTCGACCCCGCCGACCACCGGCGGGCCGGCGTAGTGCAGTATGCCAATCTGTGCCATGATGTCTGCTCCGATGTGTCTCTTGCCTGGGGCCGCTAGATCTCGCCGCGAGACATGCGGATGGCCAGGTCGATAAAGCACGCCGCCGACCAGCCGAACATCGGCGCGGCCTTGGGGGGCGGCTCGCCCGTGTCGGGGTGGTAGTACTCGTAGATGTCATTGTGGAGCATCACCAGCTGCAGGGTGCGCTCGGCCAGGTCGCGCGCCCGCTCGCGCTCGCCCACGCGCTGCAGAGCCTCCACAAAGATATAGTTGATGTTGATCCACACCGGCCCGCGCCACATCTGCATCGGGTTGTAGGTGGTGTCGCAGCGGGCCACCGTGGGCAGCGGGTGGGTGGTGCGGAAGCTGCGCTCGTCATCCAGGTGCGCCAGCAGGCGGCGCAGGATGGGCTGGGGCATCTTGCCCGTCCAGATCGGGTAGAGGCTGAAGGGCGTGAGCACATGGATGGGGGTGTGGTCCTTCTGGCTCCAGAACAGGCCCGCCTTGGGGTCGTAGAAGTGGTCGATCATGCGCTTGGCCAGCGCGTCCGACTTGCGCCCCCACATCTCGGCCTCGCGCGGGCGGCCCAGGATCTTGGCCATGCGGCCCAGCGCCTCCATCTGTAGGCACAGATAGGTGTTCAGGTCCACCGCCTCCACCGGCACGCCGCCATCCCACAGCGGGCTGTCATCCAGGCCGGAGGAGAACGGGTGCGAGTACTGCACGATCCCGTCGGAGTCATCGTCGTTCAGGCCGAACCACCACGAGTTCCAGCGCACCAGCGGCTCGTAGATGTCGCGCAGCAGCTGCTGGTCGCCGGTCTTGTCGTACACGTGCATGGCCACCCAGCCGATGATCGGCGGCTTGGTGACCGCCGCGCTGATCGGGATCTCCAGCTGGGTGATCGTGCCCTCGTCGTACACCGCGTCGGGGATCATGCCGTCGGGCTGCTGGTGGTCGAGCATGAACTGGATCTGGTCGTTGGCCAGCTGGCGGTTGGTGTAGCGGAAGGCCAGGGCGTGGAAGTAGTTGTCCCACTGCCACGCGCCCACGTAGTGGGCCTTGGATGGCGCGACGCTCTCGCGCCGGAAGTAGCCCTGGGGCGAGAGGATGTTGTTGCCCATCACCCACCAGGCGTAGTAGTACTGCGAGCGGTACGGCGCGGCCACCTCGGGCACGGCGGCGAACCACTCGTGCCAGCGCGACTCGGCGGCGGCCAGCGCGGCGCGGAAGGGCAGCACCTCGCGGTTCAGATCCAGCCCGGCCTGCACCGTGAGCGTGATCGCGGTGTCGTAGCCGCCCTGCACCACCAGCGCCACGTCGTAGCCGTTGCCGTTGTTGTCCACGCGGTTCATCAGCACCGTGCCGTTGGTGGAGTAGGCGCAGTTGCGCACCGATTTGAACTCGCCGCCCGCCGCGTCGGGGCGGGCCAGGTCGGGCGTGATGCTGAAGCGGATGCCGCAGGCCACATCGGGCGGGATGCCGACGCTGAGCGTGGCGTTGTCCTGAAAGATCAGCATAAACTCGCCCAGCGGCGTCTGGAACAGCAGCGCGTGCGGGTACGAGATCACGTCGAAGGGGAGAGTGTGGCCATCCTCGTCGATAAAGCGCATGCCGTGGATGAACGGCGGGCGCGCGCGGTACGAGGAGAGCCCAGGCACCAGCGAGGTCAGGCGCTCGGCCAGCTTCAGGTACAGCGTGTGCGCGAAGCGCTGCTCCTGGTAGATCAGCAGGCGCGAGCCGCGGTCGCTGAAGGGGATTCTATCGAGCTGAATGCGGTTCTCAAGCAGCCGCAGGAAGGCGGAGGTTGGAACGTACAATATGCGTCCTTTCGGGATATGCAGCTCGGCATGGTCTGGGCACACAGATTGTACATCACGCACAGGGCAGGCGGCAAGCACCCCAGACCAGTACCAAACGCCCAAGCCGGGCCGCGCCAGAATCACGCGAGGGCGGCAGGCGCACGCCGCAGCGCGCACCTGCCGCCCTAGCAGCGCAGGTATAGCCAAACACGCGTGGATACAGCAATATGTGTGCCAGCCCCGCCCGCCCGCACCGCGCATCTGCCCCGAGCAGAAGGGAAATCCCGCCACCCGCTGTAGTTGCGCCGCCCTTCACAAGCTACTATAATAGCGCCCTACCTACGGCCCTATTCCGCCAGGCATGAGAGAGCAAGGGAGCAACCATGAGCAACGTGACGTATACCCCGCCCGCGGGCGAGAAGGTTCGGATCGCCGACGGCAAGCTGTTTGTGCCCGACAACCCCATCCTGCCCTTCGTGGAGGGCGACGGCACCGGCCCCGATATCTGGCGTGCCAGCGTGCGCGTGTTCGACGCGGCGGTGGAGAAGGCCTACGGCGGCACGCGCAAGGTCAGCTGGATGGAGGTTCTGGCAGGCGAGAAGGCCTTCAACCAGAGCGGCGACTGGCTGCCCCAGGCCACCGTGGACGCGTTCTCGGAGTACCTGGTGGGCATCAAGGGGCCGCTCACCACGCCGGTGGGCGGCGGCATCCGCTCGCTGAACGTGGCCCTGCGCCAGCTGCTCGACCTCTACGTCTGCCTGCGCCCGGTGCAGTACTTCGCTGGCGTGCCCTCGCCCGTGAAGCACCCCGAGAAGGTCGACATGGTGATCTTCCGCGAGAACACCGAGGACATCTACGCCGGGATCGACTTCCAGGCCGGCAGCGAGGCGGCCCAGAACATCCTGAACTTCCTGAAGGAGCAGCTGCCCAAGGAGTTCAAGAAGGTGCGCTTCGGCGCGGATGAGATCGCCTCGGTGGGCGTGGGCATCAAGCCCGTGTCGCAGCCGGGCACCGAGCGCCTGGTGCGCGCCGCCATCCAGTACGCCATCGACAATGGCCGCAAGAGCGTGACGTTTGTCCACAAGGGCAACATCATGAAGTACACCGAGGGCGCGTTCCGCGACTGGGGCTACGAGCTGGCCAAGCGCGAGTTCGGCGCGGTGGAGATCGACGGCGGCCCGTGGTGCAAGCTGCCCAACGGCATCGTGATCAAGGACGCGATCGCCGACATCACGCTGCAGCAGGTGCTCACCCGCCCCGAGGACTTCGACGTGATCGCCACGCTGAACCTGAACGGCGACTACCTCTCCGACGCGCTGGCGGCCCAGGTGGGCGGCATCGGCATCGCCCCCGGCGGCAATATCAACTACGTCACCGGCCACGCGATCTTCGAGGCCACCCACGGCACCGCGCCCAAGTACGCCAACCTCGACAAGGTCAACCCCTGCTCGGTCATCCTCTCCGGCGAGATGATGTTCCGCTACATGGGCTGGACCGAGGTGGCCGACAGCCTGATCAGCTCGATCGAGAAGACCATCAACGACAAGGTCGTCACCTACGACTTCGCCCGCCTGATGGAGGGCGCGACCGAGGTGAAGACCAGCGAGTTTGCCGACGCGCTGATCGCCAACCTGTAGCGATCAAAGCGACCGGTAGGATAGGCGGCGCGGCCAATGGTTTGGCCGCGCCGTTTCTATGCGCCCCGCTGGCGAAAATCCCTTTGGCCAGCCGTTTGTAGTAGAGGAACGACCGTGGATATTGTGATTGTTGGCGGCGGGGCGATCGGCCTGCTGGTGGCCGCGCGCCTAGCCGAGTCGGGCGAGCGCGTGGCCCTGCTGGCCCGCTCGAACGCGGCGGCGCTGGCCCAGAGCGGCATCGCCCTCGCCGAGGCCGGGCAGGAGCGCGCCATCCGCAGCGTGCAGATCTTCAGCGACCCCGCCGCGCCGCCGGTGCGCCCCGAGCTGGCCATCCTGTGCGTGAAGGGCTACGACACGCCCGCCGCCATGGAGACGCTGGCCCAGCTGGGCGCGAGCAGCATACTGACGCTGCAGAATGGCATCGGCCACGAGGAGGCGCTGGCCGAGCGCTTCGGGCCGGGCCGCGTGATCAGCGGGGCCATCACCACCTCGGTGGATGTGGCGGGCGAGGGCCGGGTGGCCGTGACCAAGCAGGGCGGCGTGGGGCTGGCCCCGGTGGCCGGGCAGCAGCTGGGCGCGCTGGCCCAGGTCTTCACGCGGGCGGGCTTCACCACCAAAACCTACGCCAGCCACCAGGCCATGAAGTGGTCGAAGGCGCTGCTGAACATGCTGGGCAACGCCACCGCCGCCATCCTCGACCGCAGCGTGGCCCAGGTCTACGCCGACGACGCGCTGGTGGCGCTGGAGCGCCAGGCCTTCCGCGAGGCGCTGGCGGTGATGGACCGGCTGGGCATCCGCCCGGTGAGCCTGCCGCGCTACCCCGCCGCGCCGCTGGCGCTGGCCATGCGCTACGCGCCCACGCCGCTGCTCTACCCGCTGCTGCGGCGCACCGTGGCGGGCGGGCGCGGCAGCAAGCTGCCCTCGCTGCTGATCGAGCTGCGGCGCGGCAACCCGCGCTCCGAGGGCCGCTTCCTCTACGGCGCGGTGGCCGAGCAGGCCGCCAAGCTGGGGCTGCCAGCCCCGGCCAACGCGGCGCTGTGGGCCACGCTCCAGGGCATCGCCGAGGGCCGGATCGCGTGGGATGACTACCGCCACAACCCCTCGCGCCTGATCGCGGCGGCCAGCGGGCGTCCGGCCAAGGTATAATTTCGCATAACGTATCCACCCAGGCCAAAGGAGGCCGCGATGACAACACAACTGGTTCTGGCGACGCTCGGCATGGTGGCGGTGGGCTACCTCGCCGGATCGATCCCCTTCAGCTTTCTGGTGGCCAAGGCCCACGGCGTGGACCTGCGCACGGTGGGCAGCGGCAACATCGGCGGGTCGAATGTGTGGCGCAGCGTGGGCTTCAGCGCCTTTCTGATGGCGGTGGTGGGCGACCTGCTGAAGGGCACGCTGCCGACGCTGGCGGCCATGTACCTGCTGGGCCTGCCGCCTGCGGCGGTGGTGCTGGTGGGCGTGGCGGCCATCCTGGGCCACACCTTCCCGCTGTTCCTTGGCTTCAAGGGCGGCAAGGCGGTGGCCACGTCGGGCGGGGTGCTGGTGGCCATCAGCCCGCTGATGATCGCGATCGCGCTGGCGATCTGGGCGGTGGTGTTCGCGGTGGGCCGGATCTCGTCGGTGGCGTCGCTGGCGGGCGCGGCCTCGGTCGGCATCACCTCGGTGGTGATGCTGGCGATGGGCGTGCTGCCCCTGCCCTACACGCTGCTGTCCTGGGTGGCGGTGACGGTGATCTTCTACCTGCACCGCGAGAATATCCAGCGCCTGCGCGAGGGCCGCGAAAATAAGTTTCAGAAGCTGTTCTAGCGTGCGCAGAAGCAGGCCCCGCCGCACCCACGTGCGGCGGGGCCTGCTTTGTGTGTCGCGCCTGAGCGGCGCGGGCTCAAGGGGCTGCCGGCATCGGCCCGACCATGGTGCGGCTTCGATAATACTGGTTTCTCTTTGTTGATTGGTGTGTGCCCTGCGCGAGCAGCGCCTAGGAACCCCGCCAGCGGACATCACCCTCACAGAGTGTCACTTTTTTGATGTGTTTCCCAATGAGCGATGGCGCTGGTAGGTATTTGGTGGGTGGATGCCCTGCGCGGGCGGCGCCTAGGGGCCAGCCCCTAGGAACCCCGCGAGGGGGCGTGGCCCCCTTCGAAACCCCCAATTTGGAGCGTTCCTATGCCGAATGCTGGCAGCTGGTGTTCGTGCATATGGCCAGTTTGTGTGAGCGGCACCTTCGCCGCATGGGCAAGGTGGTTTTGTTCTTTGCCCAATCTTACCCTGGCCCTCGTCAATACTGCTCTGGCCCTCGTCAACCCCGCTCTGGCCCTCGTCAACCCCGCTCTGACCTTCGTCAACCCCGCTCTGACCTTCGTCAACATCACCCTGGCCCTCGTCAATACTGCTCTGGACTTCGTCAACATCACCCTGGCCCTCGTCAATACTGCTCTGACCTTCGTCAATCCCGCTCTGACCCTCGTCAACTCTGCTTTGACTCTCATCAACCCCGCTCTGACCCTTGTCAACACTACTCTGACCTTCGTCAACCTCGCTCTGGCTCTCGTTAATTCCGCTTTGGCTTTTGTCAACTCAGACATGCACCTCATCAATACAAAAGCGACACCTGCTGAGGTGCGAACCCTTCAGTTGATGTCACTCCTTGCAATTTACACATAGGGTAACGTGGCCATATACGGAGGGCCGACCGGGCAATGCTTGAAGCATTACCCGGTCGGCCCTGCATGGGAATGCTCCATTCCTGCTCTCAGACCCTGCCCTTGGTTTTCCGTATCTCTTGGTGTCTTGGTGGTAAATCAGCCCCCTACCAGCCCGCGCACAGCTCGGTCAGACCGCGCTCCAGCCCGCCCATCCAGCACAGGTAGTCGTGGCCGCCGTCGTACTCGCGGTAGAGCGCGGGGCGGCCCACCGCCGCCAGCGCGTCGCGCAGCTCGCGGGCTGGCTCGGCCAGCATCCACTCGCGCTGGCCCACGGTGATGAGGAAGCGCGTGGGCGGCGCGACCTGCGCGATCTCGCGGGCGAGCCAGCCCGGCTCGCGGCCCGGCAGGGCCTCGCCCGGCCACCACAGCGAGGCCGACTGCGCCAGGGCGTGCCCGAACAGGTGGGGCGCGTGCAGCCCCAGGTAGAGCGAGGCCAGCCCGCCGTAGCTCTGGCCCGAGACCACGGTGCGCTCGGGGCCGAAGGCCAGCTGCGGCCAGCGCGCCGCCGCCCAGGGCAGCAGCTCCTCGCCCAGCATGCGGGCCAGCTGCGGGTTGCAGGGCAGCTCGCGTCCGCGCGCCTCGGCGTCGATCGAGTCCAGCATCAGCACGGCCAGCGGCGGGATGCGGCCAGCCGCGATCATGTGGTCGAGCAACGCGGAGAGGCGCATGCGCGGCTCCCAGACCTCGCCGTCGAACAGCACCAGCAGGCCGCGCGGCGCGGCACCCTTGGGCAGGTAGGCCCACACGTCGCGCTGGTTGCCCAGCGCGGCGCTGGCGAAGCGGTGTCGCTCGCACCCGCCGCCCGCCAGATCGAGCGGCGGCAGCGGGGCCTGCGGCATGGCGGCCACCGACATGGGCTGGCGCTGCTCCTGGGTGTTGGGGAAGCGGCGCAGGCACAGCGGGTCGGGCGCGGCGGCGGCCATGATCCGCAGCCACTCGGGCCGCCTGCCGTGGGCAAGAGGGTCGAACGCGGCGTACGCGCCTGCCAGCGGCAGCAGCTGGTAGGTGGCGTGGAAGGCCGCGCCCAGCCGGAAGCTGCGGTGCCACACGTCGCTGCCGGGGATGCGCTCCATCATGCTCTGGCGCAGGTCGTCGCGGGCGCTGTCGGTGACGGTGTGCAGCAGCACCAGCGCGCCCTCGGCCCCCGCCGCGCCGTCGCGCCAGAGGAAGGTGGCGATGCAGTCGCCCGAGCCGTCGGGGGCAGGCTCGACCAGCGGCGTGCCGTGGGCCTCGGCCTCGCGCCAAAATTCGGCCAGCGCGTCGGCATCGCCCTGGGCCAGCGCGTGGGCGAGGGCGGCGATACGCTGGCTCGCGGCCACGGGCAGCGGGCGCGTGCGGCGGTCGGATGGGGACTGTGGGGCTTGGGTGGTCATGTCGCTCCTCTCATACACTCGGCTCGGCCTCGGCGCGCAGCTGCGGGGCGGGCGCGGGCCGGATCTGGAGCGCGAACAGCAGCGCCCCGCCCAAGAAGGCGACGCTGGCCAGCAGGGCCGCCTGGTACGCGCCCAGGCCCGCGCCGCCCGAGGCCGCCAGCACGGCGGCGGATGCGGCCACGCCCGCCGCCCCGCCGATCTGGCGCAGCACGCTGAGCAGCGAGCTGGCGCGGCCCATTGCCTCGTCGGCGATAGTATCGAACACCACCGTCTGCACGGCCAGCACGGCGTGGCCCAGGAAGAAGCCCACCGCCAGCAGCAGGGCGCGCACGGCCCACGGGCTGGTGCCCGGCGCGACCCGGCTCATCAGCACAAAGGCGGCGGCAGCGCCCAGCAGGCCCAGCGCCATCACGCGGCGCGCACCCAGGCGCGGGAAGCTCCAGCCAATCGCGGCGGTGGCCAGCATCAGCCCTAGCGACTCGGGGAAGACGGTCAGGCCCGCGTCCAGCGCGGTCGCGCCCAGCGCATCCTGGTACATCAGCGGGAAGACGTAGAGCATGCCCAGCAGCCCGCCGGATGCCAGCACGGCCACCAGCGCGGCGCTGCGGAACGGGGCGTCGGCCAGCAGCCGCAGGTCGAGCATGGGCGCGGGGCTGCGCAGCTCGGCGGGGATGAGCAGGGCCAGCAGGCACGCGCCCAGCAGGCCCGCGCCCAGCACCAGCGGGTCGCCCCAGCCGCGCGCCGCGCCCTCGCCCAGCGCGAACATCAGCAGGCCCAGGCCAGGCGTGGCCAGGGCGAAGCCGCGCAGATCGAAGCGGCCCGCGTCCTCCTCCACATGCTCGGGCAGGGCCAGCAGGCCGAACAGCACAGTGGCCAGCCCCAGCGGCAGATTGATCCAGAACACCCAGCGCCACGAGAGGTGGTCGGTGAGGAAGCCGCCCAGGATGGGGCCGAGCGCGGGGGCCAGCGTGGTGGGCAGCATCAGGAAGCGCGAGACGCCCAGGCGCTCCTCGGGCGGGAAGCTGCGGAAGAGCATGGCCATGCCCACGGGGGCCAGCATGCCGCCCGCCAGGCCCTGGAGCACACGGGCCGCCACCAGGCCGCCCGCCGTGGTGGCCGCGCCACACAGCCCCGAGGCCAGGGTGAACACGGCCAGCGCGCCCAGGAACACGCGCCGCGTGCCGAAGCGGTCGGCCAGCCAGCCCGCCGCCGGGATGACCAGCGCGAAGCTGACCAGGAAGGAGACCTCGACCATGTTGGTGGCGGCGGGCGAGACGCCCAGCGCACCGCCGATGGCGAGCAGGGCCGGGCCGACAATAGTGGCGTCGAGGCCGTCCATCATCATGGCGGCGACGTAGACGATGCAGATGGCAAGCTTGGGGCTGATCTTTGGCATATGTTTTTTTGCTACCAAGGCGCTCGGACGCCAAGGTTTCGTGGGTTTTGGTGAGCCTTGTTTTTTTCGTGCAGAATCGGACATTTTTGGTGAACATGTGCGTTGCCGTCGGGTCAGGCAGGGTGTGCCTTCGGCGATGGCGGTTCCTCGTGGGCACTGGGTGTGTGCCCTGCGCGGGCGGCGCATAGGGGGCTGGCCCCTATGAACCCCGCGCAGGGGGCATCGCCCCCTTCGATCCCCCAATTTTGGGTGTTCCCGTGCTGTTCGCTGGCGGCTGGTGTTCGCGCATATGGCCATCAAGACCTTAGAGGTGAGATAGTCTCACGCCCAACTCCCCGTTTACCCCTTGGAGCCTTGGTGTCTTGGTGGTGAATCAGTCCCCTCTTCTCCTTCGCGTCTTCGCGCCTTCGTGGCTAGCGTGTCTCCAGCGCGGCGGCGAGGCGGGCGGCTAGGATGCGGCCTATCTCGGCCAGCGGGCCGGGCTGGGTGATGTCCTTGTGCGAGCAGGCGATGTCGTGGCTCTCGATCTCGCCCGCCACGTAGGGCCGCCATGTCTCGGCGGTCAGCGCGTCATCGGCGGTCTCCACGGTGGCGCGGAAGAACAGCAGGTCGCCCGCGACACGCTGGTGGCGGTAGGCGCGCATGGCCCAGTTGGTATTGAGGTAGATCTGCTTGAGCCGCATGATCGTGGCCTCATCCAGGCTGGCCAGCGGGCTGCCATCCTGGCGCAGCACGCCGATCACGCTGCCGAACTCCATCGGCAGGTCGCCCAGCGCATCCAGGTCGTAGCCCGCCATGATCAGCAGGGCCTCCATGGCCTCGATCTCGTCGGAGACCGGCAGCCCGGCCATCAGGTCGGCGGGGTAGGCATCGATGATCGCCAGCAGGGCCAGCTCCTCGCCCTGGCGCTGGAGCTGGCGGGCCATGGCGTGGGCGATGATGCCGCCGGTGGACCAGCCGAGCAGGTGGTAGGGGCCGCTGGGCTGCACGGCGCGCAGCTGGGCGATGTAGTCGGCGGCCATCTCGTCCATGGATGCGGGCAGCGGCTCGTCGCAGGCCGCGCCCCTGGCCTGGATGCCGTAGACCGGGCGTCCAGCGCCCAGGCTGCGGGCCAGCCCCGAGTAGCACCAGCTCAGGCCGCCCGCCGGGTGCAGGCAGAACAGCGGCGGCTGGTCGCCCTTGGCGCGCAGGGGCAGCAGCACGCCCAGCGCGTCGGCTGCCGCGCCCGCGTCAAGCGAGGCGGCCAGGGCGGCGGGGGTGGGGGCCGCGAACAGGCTGCCGATGCTCAGGGCGGCCCCCAGCGCCTCGCGGGCGCGGCTGATCAGCTGCACGGCCAGCAGCGAGTGGCCGCCCAGGTCGAAGAAGCTGTCCTCCGCGCCGACCTCGGACAGGCCCAGCACCTCGGCGAAGATCTCGCAGAGCGCGGCCTCCTGCGGGGTGCGGGGCGGGCGACCGCCTACGCTGGCGGGGGCGTCGGGCGCGGGCAGGGCCTTGCGGTCCAGCTTGCCGTTGGGCGAGAGCGGCAGCGCGGCCACAGCCACGAAGGCCGAGGGCACCATATACTCGGGCAGCCGACCGGCCAGGTGGCGGCGCAGGCGCACGGGATCATACTCGGCCAGGGCGGTAGGCACCACATAGGCCACGATCCGCCGGTCGCCCGGCGCGTCCTCGCGCACCACCACGGCCACCTGGGCCACCTCGGGGCGCTGGGCCAGCTGGGCCTCGATCTCCTCCAGCTCGATGCGGAAGCCGCGAATCTTCACCTGGTGGTCGATCCGCCCAATATACTCGACCGCGCCGTCGTCGCGCCAGCGGGCCAGGTCGCCCGTGCGGTACATGCGCGCTCCGGCAGGGCCGAACGGGTCGGCCACGAAGCGCTCGGCAGTCAGCTCGGGGCGGTTCAGGTAGCCGCGCGCCAGCTGCACCCCAGCTAGGTACAGCTCGCCCGCCACGCCAACAGGCAGCGGCTGCATGTTGGCGTCTAGGATGCGCAGCTGGGTGTTCCACACAGGCCGACCGATGGGCACCGACGTGGCGGCATCGCCGGGGCGGCATGGCCAGTAGGTCACATCCACCGAGGCCTCGGTGGGGCCGTAGAGGTTGTGCAGCGGCACATCCAGCCGCGCGTAGAACTGGCCCACCAGCTCGGCGGGCAGCGCCTCTCCGCTGCAGATCACGCGGCGCAGGCCGGTGCAGCGGGCCGCGCTCGGCTCGTGGATGAAGACCTGGAGCATAGATGGCACGAAGTGGATGGTGGTGATCCGCTCGGCCTGGATCAGCTCGGCCAGATAGGCTGGGTCTTTGTGGCCGTCGGGGCGGGCCACCACCAGCGTCGCGCCCTCTAGCAGCGGCCAGAAGAACTCCCACACCGACACATCGAAGCTGGATGGGGTCTTCTGGAGCACGCGGTCATCCGCGCCCAGGCGGTACTCGGCCTGCATCCAGCGCAGCCGGTTGATGATGCCCGCATGCGGCACCACCACGCCCTTGGGGCGGCCCGTGGAGCCAGAGGTGTAGATCACATAGGCCGGGTGGTCGGGGCGCAGCGGCTCGGCCAGCTCGGCGGGGGCCAGGGCGTGCGCGGGGTAGCGGCGCAGCTCCTCGGCCAGCGAGGGCGTGTCGAGCACCAGCACGGGCGCGACCAGATCCTGCGGCAGCACCCCCACCACCGGCGCGAGGCTGAGCACGCAGGCCGGGGCCGCATCTTCCAGCATGAAGGCGATGCGGTCGAGCGGGTAGTCTGGGTCGATCGGCAGATAGGCCGCGCCCGCCTTGTGGATGGCATACAGCGCGGTGATCAGCTCCAGCGAGCGCGGCACCACCACCGCCACGATCCGCTCCGGCCCCGCGCCGTGGTCGATCAGCAGGCGGGCCAGGCGGCAGGCGGCGGCATCTAGCTCGGCGTAGGTGAGCTGCGCACCCTCGAACACCACGGCGGGCGCGTCGGGGCTGCGCGCCACCTGGGCCAGGAAGGCGCTGGGCAGCGTCTCGGGTGCGACGGGGTGCGCGGTGCGGTTCCAGGCCTCGATCTGGGCCAGCTCCTGGGCGGAGAGCAGCGGCAGCAGGCCGATGGGCGTGGATGGGCTGGCCGCCGCCGCCTCGATCAGGCGCAGCAGCCGCGCGGCCAGGGCCTGGGCGCTGGGCAGGCCGAACAGGTCGGCGCTGTACTCCAGAAAGCCCTCGATGCCTGCGGGCGAGCCGTCGGCGCTGCGCCGCTCGTCCAGATTCAGCAGCAGGTCGAACTTGGCCGCACCGATGTGCAGCGGGCGCATGCTGGCGCGCAGATCGGCCATGGCCAGCGGCGCGTCGGGCGCGCTCTGGAAGGCCAGCATCACCTGGAACAGCGGGTGGCGGGCCAGCGAGCGGGGCGGGTTCAGGGCCTCGACCAGCCGCTCGAAGGGCACATCCTGGTGGGCGTAGGCGGCCAGATCGGCCTCGCGCACGCGGTCGACCAGCGCGGCGAAGCTGGGGTTGCCCTCGGTGCGCGTGCGCAGCACCAGCGTGTTCACAAAGAAGCCGATCAGGCCGTCGAGCGCGCGCTCATCGCGGCCCGCCACGGGGCTGCCGATCGGGATGTCGCTGCCAGCGCCCAGGCGGGTGAGCAGCGCCGCCAGCGCGGCCTGGATGACCATAAACACGGTCGCGCCGCGCTCGCGGGCCAGGGCGGCCAGGCGGGCGTGCAGCGCGGGCGGGATGGCCAGCGGCACCGTCGCGCCGCGGTAGCTGGCCACGGCGGGGCGCGGTCGGTCGGTCGGCAGCTCCAGCTGGTCGGGTGCTCCCGCCAGCGCGCCGCGCCAGAAGGCCAGCTGGCGGGCGATCAGGCTCTCCGGGTCGGCGTCGTCGCCCAGCAGGCGGGCTTGCCAAGCGGCGTAGTCGGCGTACTGCACGGGCAGGGGCTGCCAGGCGGGCGCTCCCCCGGCCCGGCGGGCGGCGTAGGCCTGGGCCAGGTCGCGCGCCAGCGGGTCGAGCGACGCGCCGTCGCCAGCGATGTGGTGCAGCAGCAGCAGCAGCGCGTGCTCGCCAGGGCCGAGCGCGAACAGCGTGGCCCGCAGCGGCAGCTCGCTGGCTAGGTCGAAGCCGTGGCGCGCGGCCTCCAGCAGGGCCGCGTCCAGCGCGGCGGACTGGCATTCCACCAGGTGCAGCGGCAGCCGCGTGCGCTCGGGCAGGATGCGCTGGCGGGGCGCGCCCTGCTCGGCGGGGAAGACGGTGCGCAGGCTCTCGTGGCGGGCCAGCAGGTCGGCCAGGGCCTGCTCTAGGGCGGCGCGGTCGAGCGGGCCGGAGAGCCGCAGCACCAGCGGCAGGTTGTAGGTGGGGCTTGGCCCCTCCAGCTGGCCCAGGAACCACAGCCGCCGCTGGGCGAAGGAGAGCGGCGCATCCGCGCCGCGCGGCGCGGGCACCAGCGCGGGCCGCTGGGCGGCGGCGGCGCCTAGGCGGGCGGCCAGCCCGGCCACCGTGGGCCGCTCGAACAGCGCGCCGATGGCCACATCCACCCCCAGCGCCTCGCGCACGCGGGTGATCAGCCGCACCGCCAGCAGCGAGTGGCCGCCCAGGTCGAAGAAGCCCTCGTCGATGCCGACGGCGGGCAGGCCCAGCACCTCGGCGAACAGGCCGCACAGCGCGGCCTCCTGCGGGGTGCGCGGGGCGCGGCCAGCCGGGGCGGCGGGGGCCTCGGGGGCGGGCAGGGCCTTGCGGTCCAGCTTGCCGTTGGGCGTGAGCGGCAGCGCGCCCAGCGCCACAATAGCGGCGGGCACCATGGGCGCGGGCAGCGCTGCGGCCAGCGCCGCGCGCAGGGCGGCGGGGTCGGGCATGTGGCCCTGGCCCGCCACGTAGGCCACCAGCCGCCGCTCGCCCGGGGCATCCTCGCGCACCAGCGCCGCCGCCTGGGCCACGCCGGGCAGGCGGGCCAGCGCGGCCTCCACCTCGCCCAGCTCGATGCGGTGGCCGCGAATCTTCACCTGATCGTCGGTGCGGCCCAGGAAGGTGAGCGTGCCGCGCCCATCGGCGCGCACCAGATCGCCCGTGCGGTACATGCGCGATCCGGCGGGGCCGAACGGGTCGGCCACGAATCGCTCGGCGGTCAGCTCGGGGCGGTTCAGGTAGCCACGCGCCAGCCCCAAGCCCGCCAGGTGCAGCTCGCCCGCCACGCCGGGGGGCGCAAGCTGGCCCGCCGCATCCAGCACATAGGCCCGCGTGTTCCAGACCGGCTCGCCCAGCTGCGCGCCGTCGGCGTCGGCCCGCCAGATGTAGGCGTCCACGGTGGCCTCGGTGGGGCCGTAGTAGTTGTAGCTGGTCAGGCCCCCGATCTGCTGGAGCGCGTCCCAGAGCGGCGCGGGCAGGGCCTCGCCGCCCAGCACCACCAGTTTGGGGCGGTGGCGGCCCTGGCCAAACATGCCGTAGGCCAGCAGCTGCTGAAAGTGCGAGGGCGTGAAGTCGAGGTAGTCGATCTTCATCGCGGCCACGTAGGCGGCCAGCGCGGCGGGGTCGAGGTAGGTCTGCTCATCCAGCAGGTGCAGCTCGTTGCCCGCGAACATCCATAGAATCGGGTCCCACGCGGCGTCGAAGCTGAGCGCGGCGGTGTGGGCCACGCGCAGCCGCCCGCTCGCCATGGCCGGGGCGAAGCGCTCGTGCTGGTGGCAGCAGAATAGGTTGACCAGGCTGCGGTGCTCCACCACCACGCCCTTGGGCGCGCCCGTCGAGCCGGATGTGTAGATGATGTAGGCCGCGTCGTCGGGGCGGGGCGCGGGCGGGCGGATGCTCGGGTGGGCGCGCAGGGCGGCGGAAAGCTCCGCCGTGTCGAGCGCCAGCGTGGCCGCGCCGCCCGGCAGCGCGGGCGCGAGCTGGGCGGCGGTGAGCAGCAGGGCGGGCTTGGCGTCATTCAGCATGAAGGCCAGCCGCTCCGCCGGGTAGTCGGGGTTCAGCGGCAGGTAGGCCGCGCCCGCCTTCAGCGCGGCCAGCAGGGCCACGATGGCCCACGCGTTGCGCGGCAGCGCCACGGCCACCACCTGGCCGCGCCCCGCGCCCCGCGCGATCAGCTCGTGGGCCAGCCGGTTGGCCCGCTCATCGAGCTGCGCAAAGCTCAGGCGCTCCGGCCCGGCCACCAGCGCCAGCGCGTCGGGGCTGCGGTCGGCCTGGGCCTCGAACAAGGCTGGGATGGCCAGGGCGGGGATGGGATGCTCGGCCCTGGCCCACTGGGCCTCCAGCGCGGCCCGCTCCTCGGGCAGCAGCATGGGCAGGCCGCCAACCGTGGCCGCATCGCCTGCCGCCATATGCCCCAGCAGGGCCACAAAGCGGCGCAGGTGCGTCTCTAGCTCCTCGGGGCAGTACAGCGCGGGGTTGGCGTCCAGGTCGATCCGCAGGCCGTCGCCCCGGTCGTAGACCGCGATCGAGAGATCATCCACCGGCCCCGCCGAGAGGTTGTGGGCCTCGGCGATCACCTCGCCAAACGACAGCCGCTCCTGGAACGGCAGGATGTTAACCATCGGCCCGATCAGCCGCCCGCCGACCCGCCGCGTGTCGCGCAATATGTCCTCGTAGCGGTAGCGCTGGTGGCGGCGGGCGGCGCGCACCTGGCGCACCACCTGGCGCACGAGGTCGGCCACGGGCATGGCAGGCTGGACCGCCAGCCGCAGCGGCAGCACGTTCACCACCATGGCGGGCACCCGCAGCGCGGCGCTGCCCAGCCGGTTCATGCTGGGCAGGCCCAGCACCACATCCTGCGCGCCGGTCATGCGGTGCAGGTAGATCGCGGCGGCGGCCAGCACCAGCTCGGGCCAGCTGGCCTTGCAGCGCTCGGCGGCGGCGCGCAGGGCCAGGGCCGTGGGCCGGGGCAGCGCGGTGCTGCGCCGCGTGAAGCTGTGGGATGTCTCCGCCGCCCGCCCGGCCAGGGTCGCGGCCTCGGGCGCGTCGGCCAGCTGCTCGCGCCAGTAGGCCGCATCGCTGGCGAAATCGGGCGAGGCGCGGTAGGCCGCCTCCTCCTCGATCAGCGGGCGCAGCGGCGCAAACGCGCCCGCCTCGGCGGGCGTGCCAGCGGCCAGCGCGGCGTAGACCTCGGCGGCGCGGCGCTCGATCAGGGCCAGCCCGTAGCCGTCGATCACGGCGTGGTGGAT
The DNA here is from genome assembly GCA_009268125.1 of Chloroflexia bacterium SDU3-3. Classification (NCBI taxonomy): domain Bacteria; kingdom Bacillati; phylum Chloroflexota; class Chloroflexia; species Chloroflexia bacterium SDU3-3. The sequence continues at coordinate 413,609 of WBOU01000006.1, forward strand.
GCGCTGGTACCACAGCAGGTGGTCGCGCCCCAGCCGGATGATCGCCTGGGCGAACAGCGGCCCGCGCCGCAGGTCGGTCGGGCTGGCCAGGTCGGCGCGCATCCAGTCCTCGGCGGCGGCGCGCGGGTCGGGCGCGTCGCTCAGATCGAGCATGTGCAGCGGCCAGGTTTCCCCCGCCGCAGGCGACTGGCGCAGCTCGCCGCCGCGCTCGGCAAGGCGCACGTGCAGCGCCTCGGCCTCGCCCACGGCCTGGCGGATGGCCCGCGCCAGCAGGGCATGGTCGACCGGCCCGCGCAGCTCTAGGTACTCGCCGGTGTTGTAGATCGGGTTGGCCGGGTCGAGCTGCTGGGCAAACCACACGCCCGACTGGGCGGCGAGCAGCGGAAGATCGGTATCCCACAGTTCACGCATGAGAAGACTCCCACAATATCTCGGCGCTATGAGGCGCTGCCCATAGCCTTCTGGATCTCATCCAGCACGATCAGCGAGGCCAGCGGGCCGCCACGGCTGCCCCAGATCTGGCCGGTGACCGCGACCACACGCCCGCCCTTCACCACGCCCAGCTGCTGGAACAGCGGGCTTTCCTTGGCCGCCGTCAGTGCGGCGTCGCCCTCGGCGTTCAGCGTGCCCACGAACAGCCAGTCGCCGTCGAGCTTGTCCAGCTCCTCCATGCTCAGCGGCTCGGAGTGCGAGAAGCCCTCGACGGTCTGCTGGAAGGCCGAGCGCTGCAGGCCCAGGTCGCGGGCCACCAGGCTAGAGAAGGCGTCGCGGGCCATGATGCCCGGGCCGGTGGCGTTCCAGCGCACAATGCTGATCAGGTCGGATGCGTGCTCGCCGAGCGCGGCCCGCACCTCTTTCACCCGCGCGTCGTAGCTGGCCAGGAAGGCCTCGGCCTGCGCATCCTGGTTCAGGGCGCTGGCGGTGCCACGGAAGGCGGTCTTCCAGTCGTCGGCCAGCTTGTAGGTGACGACCACCGGGGCGATCTTCTCCATCTGGGCCAGCTGATCGCTCAGCGCGTCGCTCAGGCTGCCAAACAGGATGATGTCGGGCTTGAGCGCGGCGATCTTCTCCAGCGATGGCTCGGCCAGGCTGCCGACCGACTCGATGCCCGCGACCTTGTCGCCTAGGTAGCTGGGCAGGCTCTGCTGGCCGCGCCCGTTGACCGAGCCGACGGGCTTGAGGCCGAGGGCCAGCGCGCCATCCAGATCCTGCTCGCTGATCGTGACGATCCGCTGCGGGCTGGTGGGCACCGCGACCTCGCGGCTAGCCGCGTCGGTGATGGTGCGGGTCGCGCTGGCCTCAGCCGTGGCAGCCGGGGCCTCGGTGGGCGCCGCCGTAGCGGCGGGAGCCTGGGTGGCGGCGGGGGCCTCGGTGGGCGCAGTGGCCGCCGGGGCCGACTGGCAGGATGCCAGCAGGGCGCTGGAGAGCGCAAGGGAGATGAGCAGTTTTCGCATGGGTCTTCACCTTTGTCTCAAAAAAACACCGTGGCGTCATCGCCATCATTCCCCTGCGCTGGGGAGGACAAGCCAACCTCTCTCTCGTCTCTCTCTGGTGTTCACCTGCCTTCGTCGTGCGCTCACCTGCCTTCGTCGTGCGCTCACCCGCCTTCGTTGTGCGTTTTCGCACCCATCCACCATGGTGGTGGCGCGTGTTTGGTGGGTGAATGCCCTGCGCGGGCGGCGCCTAGGGGCCAGCCCCTAGGAACCCCGCCAGGGGGTGTAACCCCCTTGGAACCCCCAATTTTGGGCGTTCCCGTGCTGTTCGCTGGCCGCTGGTGTTCGTGCATATGGCCATCAAGACGCTAGCGGCACCTTCGCCTCATGGGAAAGATGAGATGATGGGCCACTGCCCCCTCTTCCCGCTCGTCCCCTTCGTGCCTTCGTGGTATTCGTCCCCCAACCCTTGGAGTCTTGGTGGTAAAAATCGTCGTGCCTTCGCGTCTTCGCTGGCCCCTGGCCACTATTGTTCGTGCATATGACCATCAAAACATCAGCGGCACCTTCGCCGCATGGGAAAGATGAGATGAGGGCTACTGTTCTTCATTCCCTTGGTGCCTTGGAGTCTTGGTGGTAAAAATCGTCGTGCCTTCGCATCTTCGTGGTGAAGCAGTTCCTTCATTCCCTTGGTGCCTTGGAGTCTTGGTGGTAAGAAACGTCGTGCCTTCGCGTCTTCGTGGTGAAGCAGTTCCCTACGCCGTGGCCTGGGCCGAGATCAGCGACCAGAAGCCGGCCAGCGTCGGGCGCTCGGCCAGCTCGATGAACGAGATCTCTACCCCGGCGCGCCGCCACTGCTCCATCAGCGTCATGAGGCGGATGGAGTCGAGTCCCAGGTACATCAGGTTGTCGTCGTCGCCGATCTTGGCGGGCGACTCATCCAGCAGGTCGGCGATAGCCTGGCGCAGGCCCTCCAGGCTCAGCGCCTCGGCGGCGGGCGCGGGGGCCAGCGTGGCCAGCACGGCGTCGGTGGTGGCCACCACGGCGCAGCGGCGGGCCGCGTAGGCGATGGCCATCTGGTGATCCTCGGGGGTGAAGTCGGCCACGGCGTCGGCCACGAAGAACGGCTGAATGTCGCTCATAAACGCCTCGCAGGCCGTCATCAGGCAGCCGATGTGGGCGTAGATGCCGCAGATGATCAGCTGGTCGCGGCCCTGGGCGCGCAGCTGGGCCAGCAGGTCGGTGCGCTGGAACGCGCTGTAGCGCCACTTGGTCAGGTGGGTCTCGCCGGGGCGGGGGTGCAGCTCATCCACGATCCGCTGCGGCTGCTCGCCCGCCGCGATGCCGCCGCCCCAGAAATCCTGGAGCAGCCCGCGCTGGGCCAGGCTCTGGCCGCCCGGCTGGGCCGAGAAGAACACCGGCACGCCCTGGGCCGCGCAGGCCTCGCGCAGGCGGGCGATGTTGGCCAGCAGCTGCGGCACGGGCTGCTCGTCGCGCCGGAAGGCGTTCAGGAAGTGGTTCTGCATGTCGTGGATGAGCAGGGCGGCGCGCGACGGGTCGGCGGCCCAGGCCACCCTGTTGGGCGGCAGCTCGGCGGCGGAGGGCATAGGGTATGGAGCTATGGCGGGCAGTGCCATAGGGCAGTCCTTTCTATGGTGCTCTTCGCGATGCGGAAAACGGGCGGTGCGCTGGCTTCAGCGGTCGGTCAGCTGGGCGGTGCGGTCGGCGCGGCGGCGCGCTCGGCCAGCAGCCGCCGCAGGTCTTTCTTGCTGGTCTTGCCCACGCCGGTGGCGGGGAAGGACTCGACGAAGGCAAACTTGTCGGGCACCTTGAAGGCGGCCAGACCGCGCTCGCGCAGGAAGCGGCCCAGCTCGGCGGGGCGGGGCGGCTGCCCGCGCGTGATCACAAAGGCGCAGGTGCGCTCGCCCAGGAACGGGTCGGGCACCGAGACCACGGCCACATCGTGGATGGCCGGGTGGGCCAGCAGGTGGTTCTCCACCTCCTCGGCGGCGATCTTGTCGCCCCCACGGTTGATCTGGTCCTTGGCGCGGCCCTCGACCACCAGGTTGCCCTCGGGCGTGAGCTGCACGATGTCGCCGGTGCGGTAGAAGCCATCGGGCGTGAAGGCCTCGGCGTTGTGCGCATCGGCCTTGTAGTAGCCTCGGATGGTGTAGGGGCCGCGCGTCAGCAGGTGGCCCGCCGCGCCCTGGGGCACAGGCTGGCCCGCGTCATCCACCACCAGCACCTCGTCGGCGGGCGAGATCGGCCTGCCCTGGGTGGCCACGATCACATCCTCGGGGTCATCCAGCCGGGTGTAGTTCACCAGGCCCTCGGCCATGCCGAACACCTGCTGGAGCGTGCAGCCCAGCGTGGGGCGCACACGCCGCGCGGCCTCGTAGCTCAGCTTCGCGCCGCCCACCTGCAGCACCTGCAGGCTGGAGAGGTCGTGGCGGCTGCTGGGCGCGGCATCCAGCCAGACCATGGCCAGCGGCGGCACCAGCGCGGTGATCGTCACGCGCTCGCGCTCGATCAGCGGGAAGGCCACATCGGGGCTGGGGAAGGGCGACATGACCACGCGCCCGCCCGCGTAGAGCACGCCCAGCGTGCCCGGCGAGCTGAGCGTGAAGTTGTGGGCGGCGGGCAGCGCGCACAGGTAGGTGCTGCGCTCATCCAGCTGGCAGATCTCGGCGCTGCCGCGCAGGCTGTAGATGTACTCGTCGTGGGTGCGCGGGATGAGCTTGGGCAGGCCGGTGCTGCCGCCCGAGAGCTGGAAGAAGGCCATGTCGCCCGGCCCTGGCTCGGGCAGCGCCACAGGCGCGGCGCGCAGCGCATCCAGCGGCGTGAACGCGCCCGCGTCGCCCTGGGCCACCACCACGTGGCGCAGGCTGGGGGCCTGGGCCTGCACCTGGGCCGCCAGCGCGCGGTAGTCGAAGCCCGCGAAGCTCTGGGGGATGATGTAGGCCACGGCCTCGGTCAGCTGGCAGAAGTAGCCGATCTCGGCGCTGCGGTGGGCGGGCAGCGCGAACACCGGCAGCGCGCCCAGCCGGAACAGCGCGAAGATCACCTCGAACAGCTCGGCGATGTTTGGCAGCTGCACCACCACACGATCCTGCGGGCGGATGCCCAGGGCGTGGAAACCGGCGGCCAGCGCATCGGCCCGCGCATCCAGCTCGCGGTAGCTCCAGCGGCGCTCGCCACACACCAGCGCCTCGCGGTCGCCGTGGCGCTCGGCGCGCTCACGCAGCATCGCGCCAAACGTCTCGCCGCGCCAGTAGCCCTCGTCGAGGTAGCGCGCGGCCACATCCTCGGGCCACGGCACCACCCCCGGCAGCGGGGGCCATGCGCGCACCTGTCGCTCGCTCATAGATCCTTTGCCTCCTGGCCCAGGCCCATAGCCTGGAGCATGGTGCGAAACTTGGCGGATGTCTCGGCCAGCTCGGCCTCGGGGCGCGAGCCAGGCACGATCCCGCCGCCCGCAAACAGCCGGACGGCGCGCTCGGCCACCTCGGCGCAGCGCAGCGTCACCACCCACTCGCCATCGCCCTCGGCGTCGCACCAGCCGACCACGCCGCTGTAGAAGCCACGGTCGAACGGCTCGATGCTGCGGATGGCCTCGCGGGCCTGCGCGGTGGGCGTGCCGCACACCGCCGGGGTGGGGTGCAGCGCCAGCGCCAGCGTCAGCGAGCTGATCGCGGGGTCCAGCAGCTCGCCGGTGACGCGGGTGGAGAGGTGCCACATGGTGGGCGTGCTGATCAGCGACGGCTCGGCGGGCACATCCAGCGTGCGGCAAAACGGGCGCAGCGCGGCGGCCACCGCCTCCACCACCACCGCGTGCTCGCGGCGGTCCTTGGCCGAGGCCAGCAGCGCGGCGGCGCGGCGCTTGTCCTCGGCCTGGTCGGGGCTGCGCGCCGCCGACCCGGCCAGCGGGTTGGAGATGACCTGGGTGCCGCTGCGGGCCACCAGCAGCTCGGGGCTAGCGCCCACCATCGTGCAGCGCTGGCCACGCCCGCCGCCCGTCTCGGCGGCGAAGGTGTAGCTGCCGGGGTTGCGCTGGGCTAGGTTGCGCAGCAGCTGGTGCACATCCACAGCCTCGGGCGACTCCAGCTCCAGCGTGCGGGCCAGCACGATCTTGCGCACCTCGCCCGCCGCCATGATCGCCAGCGCACGCTCGACATTGCGCATATGCTCGGCTGGCTCGGGCACCGAGCGGGCGGCGTAGGATGTGAGCACCGGGCGCTGGGGCGCGTGCTCCAGCGGCAGCCGCAGCGGCCCGCCGCGCAGCACCTGGGCGGGAATGCGCAGCCGCGCCTGCTGGGCCGAGTCGAAGGGCACCGCGCCCACCGCCACCGGCGGCTCGCCCGCCAGCCCCAGCGCATTGCCCAGCGCGCTCGCCACCACATCGGGCAAGTTCAGCCCAGCGGGGCAGCGGATCTCGGCGCAGCTGCCCTGGGCCAGCATGGTGTGGCGGGCGGTCGAGAAGAAAAATGACTCGCCAGGCCTATACTCGTCAAGCAGCTCGGCGGCATAGACCGCCGGGGCCGCGTCGCATTCGTTTATCACAGGCGCACTCCTTCGCATTCAGCGTACAGACAAGGTACAGGCCAAGGATACCGCAGAAAGCGCGGGCTGCGGCTACAGGCAGCCCAACGTCGCCCCGCCATCCACCCGCAGGTCGTGCATGGTGATATGGCGCGCCCGCTCGGATGCCAGAAACACCACCGCCTCGGCCACATCCTCCGGCGCGGCGATCCGGCCCAGCGGGATGCCCACGCGGTAGGCCTCGGGCGCGCCCGCGATGGTGGCGGCGGCCCCGCGCTCGTCGCGCCAGAGCTGGCGCTGCATGGCCGTGTCGGTCGAGCCAGGCGACACCAGATTGCAGCGGATGCCGTGTACGGCCAGCTCCAGCCCCATGGTCTTCACCAGCATGGCCGTGGCGGCCTTGGATGCGGCGTAGGCGGCCATGCCCACCCGTGGCACGCTGGCCGCGTTCGAGCCAACCGTGACGATGCAGCCGCCGCCGCGCGCCAGCATGCGCCGCCCCACCGACTGCGACATGAACAGCACCCCGCTGGTGTTCACCGCGAAGGTCGCGTGCCAGTCGGCCTCGTCCACATCCAGCGCCGCGCCCATGCGCAGCACCCCGGCCACGTTGGCCAGCACGCCGATCGGCCCCAGCGCGGCCTCGGCCTCGGCCACGGCGGCCTCGGCGGCGCGGCGGTCGGCCACGTCGGCGGCCAGCGCCAGGGCGCGGTGCCCCTCGGCGCGCAGCGCGGCGGCCACGGCCTGCGCGCCCTCGGCCTGCCGGTCGAGCGCGGCCACGGCCATGCCCTCGCGGGCCAAGGCCCAGGCCACCGCCGCCCCGATCCCCTGCGCCGCGCCCGTCACCAGCGCCACCTGCTCAGAACCCATGGTCTGTTCTCTTCCTTACGCCATAGCCGCCCGCCTGGGATGCTTCGGCACAGCAAATTTCTGCGGTATCTATAGAGTACTGCACATAGGGCAAAAATTCATTATGTTAATATCTGCATCAAATCGGTATTAGACTATACTAATAACCACTATTTGTCAAGTTTTTTCTAGTTAAATTGTTTGTGTTTAAAACAAAGATCTGAGGCATTCCAATGCCATGTATGCCAGCACGCCGCCTTCTTGGATATGAAACCCAAAAAATAAAAAACGCCGCCCCGCATCCAGTTCAGGAGACAGGGCGGCGCAAAGACAAATCGGCAGATCTAGCCAAGCCCCAGCAGCCGGATGATGATCGGCGCGATCAGCGCCGTCACCGCGCCGTTCAGGCCCATGGCCAGGCCCGAGAACGCGCCCATCTCGGCGTGGATCTGGAAGGCCCGCGCCGTGCCCACGCCGTGGGCGGCCAGCCCCATCGCAAAGCCGCGCACCGGGTGCTCCTTCACGCCGATCAGGTTCAGCACCTCGTTCGCGATCGCCCCGCCTATGATGCCGGTGAGGATAACGAACACCGCCGTTAGGGCTGGCAGCCCACCGATCTGCTCGGCCACACCCATGGCTATGGGCGTCGTCACCGACTTGGGCGCGAACGACAGCACGGTGACGCTGGATGCGCCAAACAGCCGCGCGCACAGGCACGCTACCGCAATCGCCGAGGCCGAGCCGATCAGCAACGCGCCCACGATCGGCAGCATCAGCCGCCGCAGCATGGCGCGCTGCTCGTAGAGCGGTATGGCCAGCGCCACCGTGGCCGGGCCAAGCAGAAAGTGGATGAACTGCGCGCCGTCGAAGTAGGCCTTGTACTCGGTGTGGGTCAGCAGCAGCAGGCCCACCAGCATCAGGATCGAGGCGATCACCGGGTGGATGAGCGGGAAGCTGCGCGATCTGGCGTAGAGCCAGCTGGCGAACTGATACACCAGCAGCGTCACCGTCAGCCAGAACAGCGGGGCCTGGGCCAGATAGACCCACACGCCGGTCATGCGGTCGTTCATGCTACGCCTCCTCGCCCAGCGCGCCCGGCGTCAGCCAGCGCATCAGGAAACGCATGCTCAGCGCGGTGATCACGATCGTAACCACGGTGCTGACCACCAGGGTGAGCAGGATGGCCAGCCACTCGCGCTGCAGCAGCCCGAACTGCACCATGATGCCCACGCCCACGGGCACGTACAGCAGCGAGAGGTTCTGGATGAGGCCGCCCGCCGCGCGGGTGAGCGAGGCCGGGGCCGAGCCGCGCACAAACAGCGCCGCCACCAGCAGCAGCATGCCGATGACCGGGCCAGGTATGGGCAGGCCGAGCGTGCGGCTTATGACTTCGCCGAGCAGCTGGAAAATAAGCAGTGCCGTGATCGATTTGAGCATTGATTTTCGCCTTCTGATACAGCACGCGCCGTGGCGAACTGATATCGCCACGACGCGAGAAACAGCCATGGCACGCGCTTGCTGCGCCCGCCATAGATCAACAGGATGTCGCTGCTACTATACCAGATCTGCCCCGCGCAGGTGCCACATCTCGGGCCGCTGCGCTCTCAACACACAGGAGAGCTTTCACCACAAAGACACCAAAGAGTACAAAAAACCCATACCACGAAGACACGAAGGCACGACGTTTTTTACCACCAAGACACCAAGCACCACAAGAAAGGGCCAGAAGCCAGCCCCGCCCAGCCGACCCATGCGGCGAAGGTGCCGCTTGTGTTTTGATGGTCATATGCCCAAACACCAGCCACCAGTTTGCAGCACAGGAACACTCAAAATTGGAGGTTCCAAGGGGGTCACGCCGCTCAGCAGGTGTCACTTTCATGAGCGGGGCCTCTGGATGCGGTACATGCTGCAAACCCGCATGGCGGGCCATACAAACCATGCACATTGTGCCACCTCATGATCGGGACGAACCCTCCCACCGTTCCCATGCGGCGAAGGTGCTGCTGATGTTTTGCTGGCCATATGCACGAACATCAGCGGCCAGCATTCGGCATCGGAACGCTGCAAATTGGGGTTCCAAGGGGCATCGCCCCTGGCGGGGTTCCAAGGGCGCGGAGCCCTTGGTGCCGCCCGCACAGGGCATACACCACCATCTAAACACACCCACTATTCCACGAAGGCATACCCTGGCCAAATCAACGGCAACGCGCCGTTTCGTCAACAACGCCTCAGAAAACCATACAAAGTGACACCATGTGAGGGTCACACCCCCTGGCGGGGTTCCTAGGCGCTGGTCCCTCGGCGCCGCCCACGCAGGGCATCCACCCACCAAACACGCGCCACCGCTCATGGGAAAGAAGCCCAGCATCGATGAAAAAGTGACACCATGTGAGGGCGGGCACCCTCACATCCGCTGGCATCCACAGAAATACAAGAGCTACTATATTATTTCGTATTACAAAGAATCGTTGACAAACAAATCTTTCTATGATAGATTCCAGATCACCTAACCTGGCATGGAGGATATCTTGTCGCCCCTCAATCTCCTTAACCCAGAATCAGCCCTTCTTCTGATGCAGATCGTCAATCTTATGCTGCTGATTGCGATCATAGCGCTGATTCTCATGGCCTTCAAGCGCATGAGCGCCTGCAGGGCCGGAAGCTTCACCATGCTGCTCTGGTCGCTCTTGATCATCTTCGTACCAATCTTTGGCCCTCTGGCATTTCTTTTCACACACCCATCGGCGAGGGATATGGCCAACAGCTAGCTTTCCCACCCCTTTCATCCCAGATACCCACTAGCACTACAGCAAACCATATAGCTCACCCTACTGGCATAGAGAAGCGCCAGCGTGCGCTGCTGCTTCTCTACGCTGAATTTTGTACGATACGGCATATTTACGATTGATGCCGTGTTTTATCGCCATGCCAAAAAATTGCCTGTTGATCACTGTTGATGTATTCCATCAGCGCGGCAAGGGTTTCTTGCTGTACCTACCGAGGGATTGGGAGAAGACCATGGGTTTCAAGAAGACGTTCTTTATGCTTGTGGCGCTGATGTGTGCTCTTGCGCCATTCCAGGGCGCATACGCCGAGGGCGGCGAGGGCAGCTACCAGGAGGTGATCGACTCCTACGGCATGCAGGTGGTGCAGGCCGCGCCGCCCGGCATCACCCCGCTGCGGGTGCACAGCCCCGCCCAGCTGGCGGCGCTGGCCAAGGGCCTGGCGCGTGGGGCGCGCGGCAGCCACACGCGCTACGCCGAGCCAGCCACGCGCAAGCCCGGCGGCACGGTGGCCGCCACCAGCTATGGCCTGGTGACCCGCTCGTGCGCGGCGAACGCGGGCGCGGCCACCTTCAGCACCACCGCCGACATCAACGTGGGCTACAGCGGCTCGTTCCGCTGGATCGAGGCGGTCACCAACCTGCGCACTGGCCTCAGCGGCTTCACGCTCGGCCTCTCGATGACCGACGCCTACAGCTACTCGTACAACCAGACAGCCAGCGCGGTCTCGGTGGCGGGCGGGGCCAATGTGCACGCCTACATCCTGCTCGACACCGGCGCGACCACCGTGTACACCACGCCGGTCAGCTGCTCGTTCACCTACTCGCTGTACTAGGGCGATAGATGCGGCCTATGCCGCCCATAGCCACATCCCGCTAGCGCGCGCGCTCCGATCTGGGTACGCTTCTGTGCAGGAACCGTGACAGAACAGATCGGAGCGCGCGATGACCATCACCGGGCTAGACCACATCCAGATCGCCATGCCCGCCGGGGCCGAGGGTGCCGCCCGCGCCTTCTACGGCCAGCTGCTGGGCCTGCGCGAGATCGCCAAGCCCGAGGCGCTGCGCGGGCGCGGCGGCTGCTGGTTCGCGCTGCCAGGTGCGCAGCTGCACCTGGGCGTCGAGGCCGAGTTCGCGGCGGCCCGCAAGGCCCACCCCGCCTTCCTGGTAGCCGATCTGGCGGCGCTGGTGCGTCGGCTGGCCGAGGCGGGCGTGGCCACCACCCCCGACACAGCGGTGGCCGGGGTGCGCCGCTGCTACGCCAGCGACCCCTTCGGCAACCGCATCGAGCTCATCCAGCACGGCGACGGCTTCACGCAGCGCGGCGGCTAGTTAGGCCGCTGCCCAGGCCATGCGGCCAGCGCCACATCCACCAGTGCGTGTAGCTCGGCGGTGCTAGCCCCATCCACCGCCTGCACCGACATTCCCTCCACCACCGCGCTGTAGAAGCGCGCCAGCACCACCACGTTCACCTCGGCGGGCAGCTCACCCGTGGCCTTGGCCCGCTCAAGTTTGCTCAGCAGCATGCGGAACGAGACATCGCGCAGGTCGGCGGCGATCTGGCGGGCGGCCTCATTCTCGGCGGCGCAGTAGAGCGATGCGGTGGAGACCATGCAGCCGCGCGGGCGACCAGGGTGGGTGAATCGCTCGGCAATCATGTGCATGCTCTCCTTAAGCACGCTGTAGGCGGGGGTATCGTCATGTAGCGCGGCAGCCCAGCCGCCCATGCCCTGCTGGAAGTACTGCTGCAATGCCTCGCGGTAGAGCTGCTCTTTCGAGCCAAAGGCGGCGTAGAGCGTCGGTGCGGTCACGCCCATAGCGGCGGTGAGGTCGGAGATGGATGTGCCCTCGTAGCCGTGCGCCCAAAAGTGTATCATGGCCGCGCCGAGCGCGGCCTGCCGGTCGAAGGTTCGCGGTCGCCCGCGTGGTTTCTGTTCTGCCATTTGATTTATATAGCGATCACTAGAAAAATTTGACATTACCTCTGTTCTCGTGTATTGTATATTATATAGTGATCGTTAAAATAAATCAATAGCACAAGAGGAGCGACCATGGAGAGCAAACTAGCGGGCAAAACGACCCTTGTCACCGGCGCGAACTCGGGGGTGGGGCTGGCGCTCACGCGGCTGCTGCTGGCCGAGGGCGCGGATGTGATCGCGCTGATCCGATCCGAATTCCCCGCAGACGATGCCGCCATCACCCAGGCCCGCGAGCAGGGGCGACTGCGCATCTACCGCGCGGACTTTGCCGATTTTGACGCGCTCCGGCAGGCCCTGCGCGACATCCAGGCCCACGAGGCGAAGATCGACATCCTGTTTAACAACGCCGGGGTGGCGGTGCCGGGGATCGAGCACACGCCGCGCGGCCACGAGCGCCACTTCGAGACCAACGCCGTCGCGCCCTACATCATCGCCACCGAGCTGCGCCCGCTGCTGGACAAAGGCGAGCTAAAGACCATCATCAACACCTCATCCAACGCCCAGCTGTTCGTGCGCCGCTTCGACCTAGGCCTGATGGAGCACCCCACCACCTATCGACCGATCATCGGGCCATACGGCGCATCCAAGCTGGCGCTGTCGCTGTGGACGCAGGCGCTGGCCCCCGAGCTGCAGGCCGAGGGCATCGCCATCCGCAGCGTCTGCCCCGGCCCCAACCGCACCAAGATGAGCGCGGGCAAGAGCATACCCCTCCCGCTGCGGCTGCTGCGCAACATGCTGTTTGTCGAGCCAGAGGAGGGCGCGCGGCGCACCCTGGAGGCCGCCATCGGGCCGCACCGTGGCAAGGTCGGCATTTTTATCGATAATGGGAAGGCGAAGCAGGTGCGGTTCGGGCAGTACGGCGAGGCGGTGCTGCGGCGCATGCAGCAGATCTACCAGCGCGAGTTTGTGGCGGCCTGATGCTGAAACTAGGGCACCCAGCCCAGCTCGCCAAGCCAGCGGTGGAACGCGGCCTCGCCCTCGTACTGGTGGGCGACGCCGCCGCGCTCGCGGAATAGGGCAGGCTCGCGCTCGCCATCCTCGATCAGCAGGCTGCTGCGGTAGCCGATGCCCCCTCCCAGCTGGGCGAAGGCGCGGTCCCACAGCAGCTCCTTGCGCAGGTGGCCGTAGTCGGCGGTGTTGAGGATCACATCGAAGATCTGGTCGAGCTGGAAGGTGGGCACAATAATACTGGTGAAGATGTCCATGTTCGCCGTCACCAGGGCCGTGCGGCGGCCCTGGGCGCGCTGGGCGCAGGCGAAGCCCCACACCGCCGGGTTGAAGCCGATCTCGACGCAGCCGCGCTCCATGGCCGCCACGATCTCGCGCTGGGGCAGATCGACATGGTGCCCAACGATCAAGGCGATGTCGGCCAGCCGCAGGTCGCCGCGCATCCAGCCCTCGACCACCAGCTGGCTGCCAAACACATGGCGCTGGATCACCTCGCGCCACTCGGGGCAGCCAGTCGGCCCCGTGCGAAAGTAGTGGTCGGACGAGAGCGTGAAGCCAAAGTCGAAGACCACACAGCGGATGCGCCGCAGATCGAGCGTCTCCATAGCCACTCCCTAGCCGCGCAGCACCCCGATGGCCTGGCGGATCTCGCCCAGGTGGTAGGCGGTGTGCACCAGCATGGCCACCGCGCCGCCCACCGCGTCGTCGTTCCAGTCCGATATGCGGGAGAACAGGGCGCGGGTGCGGGCGTAGGCCGAGCGCAGATCCTCGCGCAGGGCGTCCCACTCCTCCGCTGTGGCGGTGGTCTGCGTCCAGCTGATCGTCCAGTCCACATCGGTCGGCTTGCGGCCCTGGGTGTACTCGGACAGCACATCGAGGTAGTAGCACACATGGCGCACCTGCGCGGCCAGGCTGGCACAGCGCGATGAGATCGGGCGCGAGGCCTCCTCCGCCGTCACATCGGCCAGGGTCTCGCCCAGCGAGGTGCCGCGATCTAGGTAGATGCCGGTCACCTTCTCAAACGTCTCCTCCAGCACGATCTGCAGCGTGTCGGTCAGGAATTTGGTCTGCATCATCTCGGCCATCGTTCCCTCCTGGTGGCGTTTGGCGCTATTAAACATTTGCTCGGCGCGCCTATCGTACCAGAGATCGTGAGGCCGCGCTACCCATCAAACGAACGAATTTGCTACCTTCTCGGACCTAGCATACGGCGGATGCTCGGTCGCGGGCGGGCATTGAGCTGCGTGGGCGCTGCAGCATCGGCACGGGCGACCGCCAGCGTGGTGGCCATGGCCCCAGGCACCGCACCCAGCCCTACGCCTAGCAGCGCACCACACGCCAGCAGCGCGGGCGCACCGGCGGGCAGCAGCCACAGCGTGGCGAAGCCCATGGGCAGCGTCAGCGCGCCGCACGCGGCGTGCGCGGCCAGCCAGCCCGGCAGCGCCGCGCGGTCGACCAAGCGCCACATCTGAGCGCCCACGGCAAGCCCGGCCAGCAGCCCCAGCCCGGCCAGCAGCCCCAGGCCCAGCGCCGATGACCGCAGCAGGGCGACGATTGTGGGCATAGAGAAGGCCAGCGCGCCCGGCAGTATCAGCGCCCCCGCGATGATGGCGTTGAAAAATCGCTGCAGCGTCGCAAGTGAACGGGGGCCGAAGAGCTTGCGCTGCACCAGCACCATAAGCTAGGGTAGGCCAACGCCCAGCGCCACAAATACCACCAGATAGCCAACCGAGCGCATGCCATCCACACGTCGATAGAAAATGCCCAGCAGCGAGCTGCCTAGCGCACAGCCCAGCCGAGCAGCCACAGCAAAAGCGCGCGTCGTTCCATATGGATCCTACACCGCCAAAATTAATACGCCGTCCGCCTAGTCTCGACAATCTTCCCCGTCTCGGCATCCACGCGGTAGGAGATAGAGACGCCCCGTCCGATGTAGGAGACCGACCACGTCGTATCCACGCCGGTCATCTGCTTTGTCCACGAGTTGATATACAGCAGCGTTTGGATATTGGTGATCTGGGAAGCCTGGATCTCGCGCTGCGCCTCGGGCCACGTGATAGCGATCACCTCCCGCGGGCCGAACTGCACGCGCTGAAGCCGAGCTGCCGCATCGGCGGGCAGCGCATCCGAGCTGCCGCCCTCGTCACCCCACCAGCGGATGCTGCGGCTGCGATCCTGTATCTCAAAGATTTTGTTGCCATACATCCCAGGCGCTACTTTTGACTCTTGGGGATCTTGCGCCGAAATGGTGAACTCCAGATCGTAGGGGCCATCCTCGGTCATCGCGGTGGGGGCGCTGGGGGATGCCGAGATCGACTCGACCTGGTAGCCCGCGCCAGCGCTGGCGGCCTGCTGCTGGGCCAGGGCGCGCAGCTCGGGCCACGTGAGCGGCTGGCACGCGACGAAGTGGCAGCGCTCGGCGGCCACGCCCGCGCAGGCCCCGGCCAGCAGCGCCACGGCGGCGCTCGCCGCCAGCCAGCCCTGGCGAGGGCGGGCGTAGCGCTCGGCGGTCTGGGCTGCCTCCGCCTCTTGCTGCTGGGGCAGATCACGCATCGCAAGGCCCAGCACGGCCCCCGGCAGCAGCCCCCAGCCCAGCCCGAAGATCGCCCCGGCCAGCAACGCGCTGGGCATCGCGACCCAGTAGAACCCAGGGCGGGCCAGCGCCACCACCAGCAGCACGCTCAGCGCCACGCCGCCGCCCATGGCCAGCATCCACTGCCGCCAGCGCCCGCGCAGCACCGGCCAGAGCCTGTGCAGTATGCCGCCCGCCAGCAGCGCGCTCACCAGCACGGTACACAGCACCCCCGACAGCAGCAAGAGAGGAGTGCCAAACGATGGAAACTGGCTGAGTCCGCGGTAGCCCATGCTCATAAGCAGGAGCAGCACCCACATAGACTCAAACAGATAGCGCGCCACCAGCCACACCAGGGCGCGGTCGCCGCCCAGACGCAGGGCCAGATGTGGGGCCACAACCCACAGCGCAAGAAACAGCGCAAGGCCCGCCAGCATGATCGCTGGGGATCCGATGCTGGCAACCACGCCACCTATAAGCCCACAAATAATCGCCGTAGCAAGCCACACAAGCCAGATCGCCCACGCACGCGCATTCATCGTTACACACATTTCTACAAAAAAACATCGCTCTGTAGAGATGGATACGCGCATCCAGGGGTAATGTTTCGCCCAGCGAGCGAGAAAAATGGTACCATACCACCGCAGCCAAGCGCACAGCAAAGGAGCAGCTATGGAACATCCGATTGACACCATCACCGTCCGCGCCAGCGCCAGCGAGGAGGTCTACGCCGACCGCGCCGACCTGCTGGTGTCGGTGCGCGGCTCCTCGCTCGTCACCGGCGGGGCGGCGCTCACCAAGGCCCAGGAGGTGCGCCAGCTGGTGCAGGATCTGGCCCGCGTGGGTCTGCCCGAGCAGGCGGTGACGCTGCGCTCGGTCACGGCGGAGACATCCAGCAGCGTGATCGGCAAAAGCTCGTCGGCCAACTACCAGCTGCGCGTGCGCACCCCGCTGGACAACCTAGCCAATGTGCTGGGCGCGATCACCGCGCAGAAAAACGCCCAGATCATCGCCACCACCTGGCTCTACGCCGACCTCGACGCGGTGCAGGATGGCCTGCTGCGCCAGGGCCTAGCCCGCGCCCGCGCCAAGGCCGAGCTGATCGCCCAGAGCCTGGGCAGCGCGCTCGACCGCGTGCACACCGCCACCGAGTCGCTGCTCGACCACGAGGAGGGGCGGCCCTTCTACCCCCAGGCGGCGATGGCGAAGGCTCCCCGCACACGCTCGCTCACATCCGAAGATCTGGGCATGGATGTGACCCACGCCAAGCGCATCACCGCCGAGGTCGAGGTGGTCTACCGCATCCGGCCCGCCTAGAGCATGCGGATCAGCTCGTGCTGGCCCGCGCCCAGCAGGTAGCAGGCCACAAACCGCGCCGGCTCGTCGCCAAGGTTGTCGAAGTGGGGCACCGGCGTGTCGGCAGGCTCGTAGAAGGCGTCGCCCGGGCCAAGCACCTGGGCTGGCTGGCCCTCGACCTGCACGCGGATGCTGCCCGCCAGCACACAGCCCACCACCGGGCAGGGGTGCAGGTGCAGCCCCGCCGCCTGGCGCGGCGCGAGCGTCACCTCCACCACCTCCACCCGCTCGACCGCGCGCTCCTCGGCCAGGGCCGCCGTCAGCAGGTGCTGGCGGGCGCTACGCTGCGTTGTATCGCTCTCCATGATCGATCTCCTCACTATGCTCGGTTGACACGCCCAGTCTAGCCATGTATTCTGCGCGCATCAATCGCCAAGATCCGAAGCGATCCTTTGAGAAAGTCGAACGATGCCGCGACATCGCACCAACCTCGACCTTGAGGCGCTGCGCAGCTTTGTGATGGGGGTGGAGCTGGGCAGCTTCGCCATGGCCGCCGAGCGCCTGTCCCGCTCGCCCTCCACCCTCAGCGGGCACCTGCGCAGGCTGGAGCAGCAGGCGGGCGCGCCGCTGTTCGAGCGCGCTGGGCGCGGCCTGGCGCTCACCGCGCAGGGCGAGGCGCTGCTGGGCTACGCCCGCCGCATGCTGGCCCTGAACGACGAGGCGCTGGACGCCCTGCGCGGCGCAGATCTGCGCGGCGGCGTGCGGCTAGGCGTGCAGGAGGACTTCGCCGAGGGGCTGCTGGCCGAGGTGCTGGCCCGCTTCGGACGCACCCACAGCGGCGTGCGGCTAGAGGTGCGCGTGGCCCGCAACGCCGACCTGGCGGCGCGGCTGGCCGCTGGCCAGCTCGACCTGGCCCTGCTGTGGGGCCAGCCGCCCGATACCGCCCAGGTGCTGCGCGAGCTGCCCATGGCCTGGATCGTGGGCGAGCGCGCCACGCCGCCGCCGGGCGATGCGCCGCTGCCGCTGGCCCTGTTCGACACACCCTGCCAGTTTCGCACAGCGGCCACCGCCGCGCTGGATAGCCACGGCCTAGCCTGGCGGGCCGCGCTCACCAGCCCCAGCCTCGCGGGCCTGTGGGCGGCCACGGCGGCGGGCATCGGCATCACCGCGCGCACGCGGCTGGGCCTGCCCGCCGGGGTGCGCGCGCTGGCCCCCGGCGAGCGCGGCCTGCCCGCGCTGCCGCGCATCGCGCTGGCGCTGCGCACGGCCGAGGATCGCCCGCCGCCCGCCGTCGCCCGCCTAGCCAGCATCCTGCGCGAGTCGGCCTCGCAGTGGTAGAAAGTACACTTATGTCGATATACATCGCCCGCCTGCGCATCGGCATCATCGCCATGGCGCTCGCCGCCTGCACCCAGCCGCAGGCCGCAGCCCCCACGACCATACCCGCCGCCCCAACGCCCGCCCCAACGGCCACGACCGTACCTACCACAGCCCCAACGCCCGCGCCCACACCCGCGCCCGACCTTGCCAGCCCATTCGCAGGCGCAGATGGCGCATTCACGCTCTACAGCACCCGCGACGGCAGCTACACCCGCCACAACCCGCAGCGCAGCGCCCAGCAGTTCCTGCCCGCGTCCACCTTCAAGATCCTCAACTCGCTGATCGCCCTAGAGACCGGCGTGATCACCGACGAGAGCACCATCATCACCTGGGATGGCACACGCTACCACAACCAGGACTGGAACCAGGATCACACCCTCGCGTCGGCCTTCAAAAACTCGGTGGTGTGGTACTACCAAGAGGTGGCGCGGCGCATAGGCGAGCGGCGCATGCGGCAGTATGTCGAGGCGGCGGGCTACGGCAACCAGAACATCGGCGGGAAGATCGACCGCTTCTGGCTCGATGGCGACCTGCGGATCTCGGCGGATGAGCAGGTGGCGTTCCTGCGGCGGCCCTACGACGAGGATCTGCCCTTCTCCACGCGCTCGATCCAGATCGTAAAGTCGATCATGCGGCAGCGCCAGACCGCCGACTACACCCTCTCGGGCAAGACCGGCACCGCCGTGTGGGGCGATCAGCGCATGGCGTGGTTCGTGGGCTACCTAGAGACCCAGGGCGGCACCTACATCTTCGCGCTGAACATGGAAGACCCCGCCGCAGCCGAGCCGCTCACATCCGAGCGCGCCCGCAGCACCGCGCTCGCGCTGCTCTACCGCCTCGGACTGCTGCCCTCGCCCGATCCAGACAATAGCTAATACCACCAAGGCTCCAAGGCTCCAAGATTCGGAAGAGGACGAATACCACGAAGGCGCAAAGGAAACGGATAGGGAGAGGGAAGAGGGATCAGGGAAGAGCTGGCTTCCCATCCAAGCATTTCCATGCGGCGAAGGTGTCGCTGATGTTTTGATGGCCCTATGCACGAACACTAGCGGCCAGCATTGGGCGTCGGAACGCTTCAAATTCGGGTTCCAAGGGGACATGCCCTCAACAGGTGTCACTTTTGTGGCGAGGTGGACAGAACGCGCAAAACGGGTATGCTTTGCGTGCCAACCCAAACCATACCCTATGGAGTCGTTATGCCCCCCTCGCCCCGCTATCATACCATCATGG